>CAYZLN010000005.1:2474-14896 GCA_964479295.1 uncultured Gemmatimonadota bacterium | reverse complement strand
GGCGCGAACCGCCCCCGGCCGGTCAGCCGCCGGTCGGCCCGTACCACTCGGCGAGCCGCTCGGGCTCGACCCCCGCGGCGTAGGCCCCCCTGAGGGCCCAGTGCCGCCAGATCGTCGCCCAGAACCCGTCCGTCTCCCAGCGGCGGCGCGAGGTCCGGGCCAGGGCCGGGACGGGCCGGAACCGGCCCAGCCGCCGGAGCCGGCGGACGAAGACCACGTCCTCGAAGAGCGGCTGCTCGGGGTACCCGCCGGCCCGCTCGAAAGCACGGCGCGTGGCGAAGATGGCCTGGTCTCCCGTAGCGGTCCGCAGGACGCGCGTCCGGATCCGGACCCCGGCCTCCAGCACGGACCAGCGGCTGGCCGGCGGCGCCGGGGGGTCCACCGCGAACCGGAAGCAGCCGCCGACGACGCCGGGCTCCCGGAGCGCCCGGCGGACGGGGCCCGCGCTCTCCGCCTCCAGGCGGGTGTCGGCGTGGAGGAAGACGAGGATCTCGCCCCGTGCCGCCCGGGCGCCTGCGTTGAGCTGCCGGCCGCGCCCGGGCGCCTCCTCCAGCACGACGCGGGCGTGCCGTCGGGCCCGCTCGAGGGTCCGGTCCCGGCTCCCGCCGTCGACGACCACGAGGTCGGCGCCCGACCCGAAGGCGCGGCGCGCGGAGCGGAGCGCCCCGACGACGTGGTCCTCCTCGTCCAGCGTCGGGACGACCACGGCGATGCCGGACACGGCCTCCGCCCGTCTCAGCCGTCCCGGCGGTCCCCGGCGGCGTCCCCGTCCGCGCCCTCCGTCAGCTCCACCAGCACCCCTCCGGTCGAGCGGGGATGGAGGAACGCCACCGGGCGCCCCCCGGCGCCCCGGCGTACGCGGGGCGGGACGACCTCCGCCCCCGCCTCCTCGGCCCGCTCGAGCGCGGCCTCGATCTCCCCGACCCTCAGGCAGACGTGGTGCACCCCCGGGCCGTGGCGCTCGAGGAACCGGCCGACCGCCGAGTCCGGGTCCGACGGCTCGAGGAGCTCGACGCGGCCGGCGCCCCGGCCGAAGAGGGAGACGCGGACGCCCTCCTCCTCCACCTCCTCGCGGCCGTCGGGCCCGCCGTCGAGGAGGGCGCGGTAGACGGGCTCGGCGGCGCGGAGGGAGTTGACCGCGATTCCCACGTGGTCGATCTTCGCGTCGTCGCTCATGCGTCGTCCGGTCGCAGGGTGGGTCCACGGCCGCCGGGCCGGCGTCGGGCTCCCCCGGATCGCGGGAGGCGACGCGCCGGCCGGGGCGGCGCCGGCCGTGGAGGGAACCCTCGGGCGGGCCGAACCGTTCCCCGGGGGCGAGGACCCGGCCCGCCCGGCCGCCATGAACTTTCGGGCCCGCGAAAGGTATGGAACGCAGCGGGCCAGGTCCACGGAGCGAGGGAGAGCACGTGCCGACGGGCCGGGGACGTCCGGCGCCGCCGGCGCGCACCGAAACGCGAAGGTGGAAGATGACGACGGAAGCGCAGCCCATAGAGGTCACGGACGAGAGCTTCACCGACGAGGTCGAGGGGGCGGACGGCCTGGCCATGGTGGACTTCTGGGCCGAGTGGTGCGGGCCCTGCAAGATGGTGAGCCCCATCGTCGAGGAGCTGGCCGAGGAGTATTCCGACCGGGTGACGGTCGCCAAGGTGGACGTGGACGAGAACCAGCAGACCGCCCAGCGGTTCGGCGTCCGGTCGATCCCGAGCATCCTCTTCTTCAAGGACGGCGAGCACGTCGACACGGTGGTCGGCGCGGTGCCCAAGGCCCAGCTCGTGGAGAAGATCGAGGAGCACGCCTGACGACGCCCTCCCTCCGGGCCACCGTGTCGGCCGCCTCCCGCCCCGCGAGGGGACGGGGGGCGTTTTGTTGAAGAAGGGGCACGAGCATGGAGAGCGGCCTCTACGTGGTGGGGACCCCCATCGGAAACCTGGGGGACGTGACGCGCCGCGCGGCCGAGACGCTCGACGGGGTCGACACGGTCTACGCCGAGGACACGCGGCGGACCGGGCGCCTCCTGGAGGCCCTCGAGGCGGACGCCGGGCTCCGGTCCCTCCACGAGCACAACGAGGCGCGGCGCCGCGGCGAGATCATCGAGCGGCTGCGGGCGGGGGATCGTCTTGCCGTGGTGAGCGACGCCGGCACCCCCGGGGTCTCGGACCCCGGCCGCCGGGTGGTGGCGGGGGCGCTGGAGGCCGGGCTCAGGGTGGTCCCGGTGCCGGGGGCCTCCGCCGTGACGGCCGCCCTCTCGGCCTCCGGCCTCCCGGCCGATCGGTTCGCCTTCCTGGGCTTCCCCCCCAGGTCCGGGACGGACCGGGAGACCTGGATGGATCGGCTCGGACGTCTGGAGCTCACCTCCGTCGTCTTCGCGTCGCCGAACCGCCTCGACGACCTCCTGGCCGAGTGGGAGGACCGCGGCCTGGGGGGACGGGCGTGCGTGCTCTGCCGCGAACTCACGAAGATGCACGAGGAGGTCCGGAGAGCGACCGTGTCCGAGCTCCGCGAGCACACGGCCGGCGAGGTCCGCGGGGAGGTGACGCTCGTCCTGGAGGGGTCCGCGGACGGCGGTCGCCCGGTTCCCCGGGAGGCCGCGCGCACGGCCGCCCGGGCCCTGGCCGAGGCCGGCTGGACCACCCGGGACGTGACCGAGCACCTGCAGAGGGCGTACGGCGTGCCGCGGAACGAGGCGTACGACCTGGCCCTGGACGCGGACGGGGCGGGGACGTGACCGTCCGGCCCCCGGCTCCGTGAGCGGCCGACGACACGCCCCGGGCCGCCGGCCCCTCGACGACGGGGAGGGCGACGGCGGGGACCGCGAGGACGGCCCGCGCTCGCTGACGGAGTTCCGGGAGAACCGCCGGCTGGACGCCGATCGCCGACGCCGCCGCGAGCGGGGGTACCGGCGCGCGCTCGTGGTGGGCGGCGTCGTGTCGCTGGTGGCCCACGTGGTCCTCGTGGCCGTCCTCTCCAGCCAGCTCCATCTCCCGCCGATGGAGACGGAGGACCCTCCCTCGCCGTCCCCCGACGCGCTGGAGGGGCTCCGGCTCGTCCAGGTGGAGGACCCGGAGCCGGTCGCCACGCCGCCCCGGCCGGCGGCCCGGGAGCCGGCGCCGCCGCGGGAGGCGCCGGAGGAGGACGAGGAGGAGGCCGACGACGAGGGCGCCCCGGAGGAGGCCGCCGAGGACGAGGCCGGCGGGGACGAGGCGGAGATGTCCAACGCCGAGCGGCTCCGGCCGAAGGAGGGGGACCCCCGCATCTGGCGGGAGTTCTGGGACGAGGACCGGGGTCGGTACGTGGGCGGGTCGGCCCGGATCGACAGCGCGGTCCGCGCGATCCTCGGGGAGTACTTCGACAGCCTGCGGATGGCCCGGGACGCGTACGAGGACGCCCGGGACTGGACGGTGGGCGAGGGGGACGAGCGGTGGGGGGTCTCCTCGGAGGGCATCCACCTCGGCGACGTCACGATACCCCTCCCGGTGAACGAGCTCCTCTCCCCGGCGGGGCCCCGGCGGCGGGAGCTCGAGCGCGAGCTCAGGGAGCTGGAGGCGATCCAGCGCCAGGAGAGGCTCCGCGACGCCCGGGAGACGCGGGAGGAGCGCATCGAGGAGATGCGCGAGCGGTCGCGGGAGCAGGCGGAGTCGGACAGCGCGGGCTCGGAGGAGGACGGCGGCTGAGCTCGCCGGCGCCCGCCCGCCGCGACAGCGGTCCCGGGCCCGTGGCGGTGGGCGGGGGCCGCCCCGGCGGGCCGGCCGGACTGGACAGCCCGCCTCCGGCCCGGAAGTTTGTCACGGCTCCCGCCCGCGCGGGCCGACGCGGGGAGCCGAGCGCTCGCCAGGAACGACGACACGACGACCGGGACGCACCGTGACGGAGAAGCAGGAGCTCGCGCCCAGGTACGACCCCGAGGGGCTGGAGGAGCGCATCTACCGGCGCTGGGAGGCGTCGGGCGTCTTCCACGTCGACGCCGACGACGCCGACGATCCCTACGTCGTCGTGATCCCCCCGCCCAACGTCACGGCCGAGCTCCACATGGGGCACGGGCTGAACAACACGATCCAGGACGTCCTGGTGCGGTGGCGCCGGATGCAGGGCCGGGACGCGGTGTGGGTCCCCGGCACCGACCACGCCGGCATCGCCACGCAGAACGTCGTGGAGCGTCAGCTCGCCCAGGAGGGCACGGACCGCTGGGAGCTGGGCCGCGAGCGGTTCGAGGAGCGGGTCTGGGAGTGGGTGGACGAGTACGGGTCCACCATCATCGAGCAGCTCAAGACGATCGGGTCCTCCTGCGACTGGGAGCGGACCCGGTTCACGCTCGACGAGGGGCTCTCCCGGGCGGTGCGCGAGGTCTTCGTCCGGCTCCACGAGAAGGGCCTGATCTACCGCGGGAACTACATCATCAACTGGTGCCCGCGCTGCTCCACCGCGCTCTCGGACGAGGAGGTCGAGCACGAGGAGACCGACGGCGCCCTGTGGACGATCCGCTACCCCTTCGCCGACGGGGAGGGCTCGGTGGAGGTGGCCACCACCCGCCCGGAGACGATGCTCGGCGACACGGCGGTCGCGGTCCGGCCGGGCGACGAGCGGTACGAGGGGCTGGCGGGCCGCACCCTCGAGCTCCCGCTGGTGGGCCGGGAGATCCCGGTCGTGGAGGACGAGTTCGTCGACCCGGAGTTCGGCACCGGCGCCGTCAAGGTGACGCCGGCCCACGACCCCAACGACTTCGAGATGGGCCGCCGCCACGACCTGGCGGTCGTCGACGTGCTGGAGGACGACGCCACGGTGTCGGACGAGGCGCCGGAGCGCTTCCGGGGCCTGGACCGCTTCGAGGCCCGGCGGCGGGTCGTCGAGGAGCTCCGCGAGGGCGGCCTGCTGGTCGGCCGGGAGGACCACCGCCACTCGGTGGGCCGGTGCTACCGCTGCGACACGGTCGTCGAGCCGCGGCTGAGCGAGCAGTGGTTCGTCGAGATGGAGCCGCTGGCCGAGCCGGCCCTGGAGGCGTGGCGGGAGGGCGACCTCCGCTTCCACCCGGAGCACTTCGGCCGCGAGTACGCCCACTGGCTCGAGAACATCCGCGACTGGTGCATCAGCCGCCAGCTCTGGTGGGGGCACCGCATCCCGGTCTGGTACTGCCTCGACGAAGGGTGCGGCCGGGACGAGATCGTCGCCCGGGAGGCCCCGGAGGCGTGCCCGGAGTGCGGGGGGGAGGTCGAGCAGGACCCGGACGTCCTCGACACCTGGTTCAGCTCGTGGCTCTGGCCCTTCAGCACCCTGGGCTGGCCCGAGGAGACGGACGACCTGGAGGTCTTCTACCCGACCCACACCCTGGTCACGAACGCGGACATCCTCTTCTTCTGGGTCGCCCGGATGGTGATGGCCGGGCTGGAGTTCATGGACGAGCTCCCCTTCACGGACGTCGTGCTCAACGGGACGGTGAAGGACCACAAGGGCCGGCGGATGTCGAAGTCGCTGGGCAACGGCATCGACCCCATGGAGGTCGTCGACCGGTTCGGCGCCGACGCCATGCGCTGGACGCTGATCCGCGGGGCGGCCCCGGGCGCGGACCTCCAGCTCAACTACGAGGACCTGGAGTCGACCTTCACGCCCGGGCGCAACTTCGCGAACAAGATGTGGAACGCCGTCCGGTTCGCCCTGGACCACCTCGAGGCGGAGGACCTGGAGGCCGACCCGGCCTCGGCCGACCTCGAGCTCGCCGACCGCTGGATCCTGAGCCGGTTCCGGCGGACCGTCGCGACGGTCGAGGAGGAGCTCGGCCGGTACCGCTTCGACGCCGCGGCCGAGGCGGCCCACGACTTCGTGTGGGGCGAGTTCTGCGACTGGTACCTGGAGCTGGTGAAGCCCCGGCTCTACGGGCACCGGGGCGAGGCGAGCCGCGACGCCGCCGCGGCCACGCTGGCCCGGACCCTGGACGGCTGGCTGCGGCTGCTCCATCCGGTCATGCCCTTCATCACCGAGGAGCTGGCGCTCCGGCTGCCGGGGCGCGACGACGAGACCCTCATGCGGGGCCCCTGGCCCTCGCCGCCGTCGGCGTGGCGGGACGAGGAGGCCGAGGGCCGGATGGGGGAGCTCCAGGAGCTCGTGGGCGCGGTTCGGAACCTCCGCTCCCGGTACCGGGTGCAGCCGGGCCAGGAGGTCGAGGTCCACCTGGGGTCGGTGTCCGAGCCGCTGCGCCGGGCCCTGGAGGCCGAGGAAGCGGGGGTCCGCGACCTGGCGGACGCCGCCGGCGTTCACCTGGACGGCGCCGGGGACGAGGGCCGGCCGGGGGCCCGGGCCGTCCTCCGGTCGGGGACCGAGGTCTTCGTGCCGCTGGAGGGCGTCATCGACCTGGACCGGGAGCGCCGACGCCTGGACGACGAGCTGGAGCGGGTCGAGGGGCTGCTCGAGGGGTCGCGCGACCGGCTGGAGGATCGCGAGTTCCTGGAGAAGGCGCCCGACCGGGTCGTCGAGCGCGAGCGCGAGAAGGAGTCGTCGCTGGAGGAACAGCGGGACCGGCTTCTCGAGCAGCGCGATGCGCTGGCGCGCTCCTCCGACGGCGCCTGACCCCCCGCGAGGGGGCGGCGGTGCGCTGGCGGCGGCCGTGGCCGCGGCGGTCCTCGCCGCCGCGGGATGCGCCCGGCAGCAGGCGCCGCCGGGGGCCGAGGTCGACAACACGCCGCCCCGCCTGGAGTCGATCCGGCCCGACGACGGCGCCGTCGTGCCGGGGCTCGACCACAGCCTGACCCTCCGGTTCGACGAACCCGTGGAGGAGCGGCGGGGCCTGCAGCGCGAGCTGATGGCCTCGCCGGCGTACCGCTACCGCGTCGACTTCGGGTTCTCGACGATGGAGATCGAGCCCCGCGAGGGATGGAGGGACGGCGTCGTCTACTACTTCCGGATCCCGGCCCCTTTCTCCGACATCCTCGGGAACCGGCGCGAGGAGCCCATCGAGGTGACCTTCTCCACCGGCCCGGAGGTCTCCGACACGCGGGTGGAGGCGACCGTCCGGGACCGGGTGACCGGCGAGCGCGTCCGGGACGCCCGGGTCCTCTTCTACCGCACGGACGGGGACTCCGTCCCGTACACGGCGGTCCGGGACACGGGGCGCACGCACCGCCTCACGTCGCTCCCCCCCGGCACCTACCGGGCGTGGGCGTTCCGGGACCTCAACGCCAACATGAGGCTCGAGGAGCGCCTGGAGGCGCACGACAGCACGACACTCGAGCTGGACGGCCCCGACGCGGAGGCCTCCCTGGAGTTCCGGATCGTCGAGCCCGACAGCACGCCGCCGGTCCTGGCCTCGGCCACCGCCCGCGACAGCCAGCTCGTGGAGCTGCAGTTCGACGACCCCCTGGACCCGGGGCAGGACTTCGGCCGCGTCGAGGTCACGGTCCGCGACACCGCCACGGGCCGCACGTGGCCGGTGGCGGCCGTCGGGCTCACCCCGGCGCAGGTCGGCCGCGAGGCCGGGGAGACGGACGGTGCCGCCCCCCCCGACACGGCGCCGGCCCGGGGCGATACGGCCAGGGAGACGCCCGGGGACCCGCTCCCGGCGGACACGGCCGGGGTCGCCGTGGCGCCCGGGGACCTGCTCCCGGCGGACTCCGCCCCGCCGCCGGCGGCCGTCCCGGGGGAGGACACGGTGGCGGCGGCCGGGGGACCGCCGGCGGCGAAGGAGGAGCGGGGGGCGGCGGAGGCGGCCGGCCGGCAGGACACCGCGCCGCTTCCGTCCCGGACCGCCCTCGTGCGGCTGGAGCGTCCGCTCGAGGACGGCGACGCCTACCGCGTCCGGGCCGACGGCCTGGCCAACCTCCGGGGCCTGCGCGGCGCGGGCGACACGGTCTTCGTGTACACGGCCCCGGAGGACACCGCCCCGGCGGACACCGCGGCCGCCCCGGCCGACTCCGCGCCGCCGGAGGCGGCCCCCGCCGACACGGCCGCGGCGGACCCGACGCCGTCGGACACGACGGCGCCCGGACCGGCGGGGGGGGACGACCGGCCGCCCCGGGGGCACGCCCGAGGGCCCGGGGCCCGGAGGCGCCGGTGAGCGACGACGACCCGCGGCGTCGTCTCCCCTCGGTGGACCGGCTCCTCGGCCGCGACCGCACCGCCCCGTGGCGGGAGCGGTGGGGCCGGGTCCCCGTGAAGCGGGCGATCCGGCAGGTGCTCGAGGAGGCCCGCAGGCGGCTCGGCGAGGGCGAGCCCGGGCCGCCGGGGGTCTCCGAGCTGCTCGACCGGGCGGCGGAGCGCCTGGAGCGGCGGGCGCGGCCCTCGCTCCGGCCGGTCCTCAACGCCACCGGGGTCGTGCTGCACACCAACCTGGGCCGGGCCCCCCTGGCGGCGACCGCCCTGGAGGCGGTGGAGGAGGTCGGGCGGGGGTACTCGAACCTCGAGTTCGACCTGGACTCGGGCCGCCGGGGCAGCCGCTACGACCACTGCGTCGAGCTGCTGTGCGAGCTCACGGGCGCGGAGTCGGGGCTCGTCGTGAACAACAACGCCGCCGCGGTCTCCCTGGCGGTCAACGAGCTGGCCCGCGGCGGCGAGGTGGTGATCTCCCGGGGCGAGATGGTCGAGATCGGGGGCTCGTTCCGGATCCCCGACGTGATCGCCCGGTCGGGGGGCGTCCTGCGGGGCGTCGGCACCACGAACCGCACCCGGGTCGCCGACTACCGGGACGCGACGGGGGAGGAGACGGCCCTTCTCCTCAAGGTCCATCCCTCCAACTACCGGGTCGAGGGCTTCACGGCGGCGGCGGAGCTCGAGGAGCTGGCCGACCTGGGCCGCGAGGCCGGCGTGCCGCTCGTCCACGACCTGGGCTCGGGGCTGCTGCGGCCGGAGGTCGTGGAGGGGCTCCCCGAGGAGCCGTCCCCGCGCCGCTCGCTGGAGGCCGGCGCGGACCTGGTGACCTGGAGCGGCGACAAGCTGCTCGGGGGGCCCCAGGCCGGCGTGGTCGTGGGACGCGAGGAGCTGATCGGCCGTCTCCGGTCCAACCCGTTGCTCCGGGCGTTCCGTGTCGACAAGATGACGCTGGCGGCCCTGGAGGCGACGCTGCGGCTGTACCGTGACGGCGAGCGTCCGGCCCGGGACGTGCCGGCCCTCGGGCTGCTGCTCCGGAGCGCTGAGGCCGTCGAGGAGCGGGCCCGGGAGGCCCTGGCGTCGGCGCGGGAGGACGGGCTGATCCCCGACGGCGTCCGGGTCCGGGTCGAGCGGATGGAGGCCGTCGTCGGGGGCGGGGCGTACCCCGGGCACCGGATCGAGTCGGCGGGATGGGCGCTGGACGCGCCGTCGCCCGAGCGCCTCGACGCGGCGTGCCGGTCGGGCGACCCTCCGCTGGTGGGCCGGATCCGGGACGGGGCGTACCGGCTGGACTTCCGGACCCTGCTGCCCGGCCAGGAGGGGGCCGCCGCCCGCGCCCTGTCGGAGGCCTGGCGCCGGGCGGAGGGCTGACCCCGCCGCCCCGGGGACCGGCGCACGGCCCGGACCGTCCGGGCGGCGCGAGGGTGCAGACGAACCGGGACCGGGACCCATGAGATTCTCCGCAGCGTTCCTCGACCGCGACGGCACGCTCATCCGGGACGACGGCTACGTCGACGACCCGGAGGACGTGGAGCTGATCCCCGGCGCGGCGCAGGCCGTCGCCCTGCTCAACGCCCGGTCCGTCCCGGTGGTGGTCGTGACCAACCAGTCCGGGATCGGGCGGGGCTACTACACCGAGTCGGACTACCGGGCCGTCGCCGACGTCGTGGAGCGGAAGCTGGCCATGCGGGGGTGCGCCCTCGACGCCGTCCACTACTGCCCGCACGCCCCCGAGGAGGGCTGCGCCTGCCGCAAGCCGGCGATGGGCATGTACCGGGAGGCCGCCGACCGCCTCGGCGTCGACCTGGGCCGGGCCCTGTACGCGGGCGACAAGACGAGCGACGTCCGGCCGGCGCTGGAGGCGGGGGGCACGGGCTACCTCCTGCGGACGGGCCGGGAGCACGACCCGGATCGGGTGCCCGAGGGCGTCGAGGTCGCCGACGACCTCCTGGAGGCGGTGACGCGGGCGCTGGGGGTCGACGCCGGGGCCCGGGACCGGTGACGGCGGCCGGCACGGACGGCTCGCCGGCTCGGGTCGTGGTCCTGGTCTCCGGGTCCGGGACCAACCTCCAGTCACTCCTCGACCGGTACAACCTGGGGGAGGACGACGGCGCCCGCGTGGTCCGGGTGATCGGAAGCAGCCCCGGGATCGGGGCCCTGGACCGGGCCCGGGCCGCGGACGTGGAGACGGCGGTCCTCGAGAGCCACGACGAGGACGGCGCGCGGCTGCAGGCGCAGCTCGACGCGGCCGACGCCGATCTGGTGGTCCTGGCCGGGTACTTGCGGCTCGTACCGGCGCCCGTCGTCCGGGCCTGGCGCGGACGGATGATCAACATCCATCCGGCGTTGCTGCCGTCGTTCGGCGGCCAGGGGATGTACGGGCGTCGGGTCCACGAGGCCGTGCTCGAGGCCGGGGCGCGCGTGAGCGGGCCGACCGTCCATTTCGTGGACGAGGCGTACGACCGCGGGCCGATCATCGCCCAGTGGCCCGTGCCGGTGCTGGAGGGCGACGACCCCGACGACCTGGCGGCGCGGGTCCTGCGCCACGAGCACCGGCTGCTGCCCCGGGTGGTCTCGGGGCTGGCCCGCGGGGAGATCCGCCTGGACGACGGGGGCCGCGCCCGCTGGGACCGGCCCCTCTTCGCCGGGGAGCGGTTCGAGCTGGCCTGATCCCGGGGGGCGACGCGCCCGGCACACGTCGCGAGAGCTTCATCCGAGTCGAGGCAGGGAACCGATGCCCACGGCGCTGATCAGCGTGTCGGACAAGGACGGGGTGGTCGAGTTCGGCCGGTCGCTCGCCGACCGGGACTGGCGGATCGTCTCCACCGGGGGGACGGCCCGCGAGCTCGAGGGGGCCGGCGTCCGGGTCACCCAGATCGAGGAGTTCACCGGCTTCCCGGAGATCCTCGAGGGCCGGGTCAAGACGCTCCACCCCGCGGTGCACGCCGGCCTCCTGGCCCGGCGTTCGGTCTCCACCGACATGCAGGAGCTCTCGCGGCACGACTTCGAGCCCATCGACCTGGTGGCGGTGAACCTGTACCCCTTCCGGGAGACGGTGGCCCGTCCCGACGTCACGCTGGCCGAGGCCCAGGAGCAGATCGACATCGGGGGGCCGACCCTGCTGCGGGCGGCGGCCAAGAACCACCCCTTCGTGTGGCCGGTCTGCGACCCCGACGACTACGGCCGCGTCCTCGAGGCGCTCGAGGAGGACGCCCTCGACCTGAGGCGGTCGCTCGCCGCCAAGGTCTTCCACCACACGGCCACCTACGACGCCGCCATCGGCGGCTACCTCCGCTCGGCCGCCCGGGACGACGCCCGG
Organism: uncultured Gemmatimonadota bacterium; assembly: GCA_964479295.1. GTDB lineage: Bacteria > Gemmatimonadota > Gemmatimonadetes > Palauibacterales > Palauibacteraceae > CAYVFM01. Next base: position 3,510 of record CAYZLN010000005.1, on the reverse strand, counting down.
GAGGAGGAAGACGGGCTGCCCGGCGAGATGCTCTGGTCGCTGGGGAAGGTGCAGGACCTCCGCTACGGGGAGAACCCGGACCAGCCGGCCGCGTTCTACCGGGAGGCCACCGGGTCGGAGTGGGGGCTGCCGGCCCTGGAGAAGCTCCACGGGAAGGAGCTGTCCTACAACAACCTGCTGGACGTGGACGGCGCGCTCTCCGGGCTGGCGCCCTTCCTCGACGACGACCGGGCCGCGTGCGTGATCATCAAGCACACCACGCCCTGCGGGATCGCCGTGGGGCGGTCGGCGCCGAAGGCGTGGGAGAAGGCCCTGGCGTGCGACCCCATGTCGGCGTACGGGTCGGTGGCCGCCTTCAACCAGCCCGTCTCCGAGGCGCTGGCCGAGGAGCTCGTGGAGCAGTACGTGGAGTGCGTCGTGGCGCCGGGCTACGCGCCCCCGGCCCAGCGGATCCTGCAGGAGGAGCGCGAGAACCTGAGGATCCTGGAGCCGGCCGAGGGAGCGGACTTCGGACGGCCGCGGGGCCACGTCCGGCAGGGGCTGGAGGCCAGGGGCGTCCAGGGGGGGCTGCTCGTGCAGGGGCCGCCCGAGCCGGTGGACCCCGACCGGCTGGCGGAGGCCGCGGACGTGAGCGTCCCCACACGCCGCCGGCCCACCGAGGAGGAGTGGGCGGACCTGGGCTTCGCCTGGGCCGCGGTGCAGGCCGTGAAGTCGAACGCGATCCTCCTGGCCGCCGACGGCGCGTCGATCGGCATCGGGGCCGGGCAGATGAGCCGGGTCGACGCCGTGAAGATCGCCGTGCGGAAGGCCGGGGAGTTCGAGCACGACACCGAGGGGGCCGTCCTCGCCTCCGACGCCTTCTTCCCCTTCCGCGACGGCGTCGACGCCGCCGCCGAGGCCGGGGTCGGCGCGGTGATCCAGCCGGGCGGATCGATCCGCGACGACGAGGTGGTCGAGGCCTGCGACGAGCACGGCATGGCCATGGTCCTGACCGGCCGGAGGGTCTTCCGGCACTGATCGGCCGACGGGGAGACCC
>CAYZLN010000005.1:0-2374 GCA_964479295.1 uncultured Gemmatimonadota bacterium | reverse complement strand
ATGGTCCTGACCGGCCGGAGGGTCTTCCGGCACTGATCGGCCGACGGGGAGACCCGCCCCGGGCACGTGGACGGAGGGCGGCCCCGTGACGCGAGAGCGTCCCCCGCCGTCCCGCGCGGCCGGGAGCGCCCTCGGCGGCCGGGGGGCGTCCGCCCGCGGCGGTCGGATGAGAGCCCGGGCGTCGGGATGGCGGGGATCCCTGTCTCGACGGGACGTTCGGCCGCTTGCACGATTTTTCACTTGACGGCCCCGGCGCGGGCCGCTAACCTCGCGACCCGGACGCATCGCCCCCGTCGGTCTGCCCTTCGGAGACGCACCGCGAATGCCTCGACGCCGAAATCTGGCACGCACGGGCCTCACGGCCGCGGCGCTGGTCGTGGCCGCGACGGCGGCGGCGTGCGGGGGCCCGTTCCCCCAGTCGTCCCTGTCGCCGGTCTCCGACTTCGCCACGAAGATCGACGACCTCTTCAGCTCCATCGTGGGGTGGGCGACCCTGGTCTTCGTGGTGGTGGAGGGGCTCCTCGTCTACGTGCTGGTCCGGTACCGCGACCGCGGCGGCGACGAGACCCCCGAGCCCGTGCACGGGAACGTGCTGCTGGAGGTGGGCTGGACGCTGGCGCCGGCGATCATCCTGGTCCTGATCGCGATCCCCACCGTCGCCACGATCTGGGAAGTGGACAACCCGCCGCAGGACGAGGACGCCCTCCAGATCGAGGTGATCGGCCACCAGTGGTGGTGGGAGTTCCGCTACCCCGAGCACGACGTGGTCACGGCCAACGAGATGCACGTGCCGGTGGGCCGCACGGTCCAGCTGACCCTCCGCTCGGCCGACGTGATCCACAGCTTCTGGGTGCCGCGCATCGGGGGGAAGCGCGACGTCAACCCGGGGGAGACCACGGGGCTCTGGTTCACGGTCGACTCCGCCGGCGTCTACGGCGGGCAGTGCGCCGAGTTCTGCGGCCGGTCGCACGCGCTCATGCAGATGGAGGTGGTGGCGCAGCAGCCGGACGGCTTCGAGGCCTGGCTGGAGAACCAGCAGCGGCCGGCCCGGGAGCCCACGACGGAGCTGGCCCGGGAGGGCCGCGACCTCTTCATGGGCCAGGGCGCCTGCTTCAGCTGCCACCGGGTCGACGGCACGCCGGCGGACGGCGGCACCGGCCCGGACCTGACCCACGTGGCGAGCCGGCGCAAGATCGCCGCGGGCATCCTTCCGAACGACTCCTCGGCGATGGCGCGCTGGCTCCACGACCCCCAGGAGGTCAAGCCCGCCAACCGCATGCGGGTGCCCGACTACGACGAGGAGACCGTGCGCGAGATCATCGCCTACCTCCAGACGCTGGAGTAGGCGGGGAGCGGAGAGGTCCATGAGCGAGACGGCGACGGCCACGGCGACGGCGGACCCGGCGGAGTCGGGCGGCGGAGGGACGTACCTGAGCGGCGGCCTGTGGTCCTGGCTCACCACCGTGGACCACAAGCGGATCGGCGTGATGTACGGCGTCAGCGCGCTCTTCTTCTTCCTGGTGGGCGGGGTGGAGGCGCTGATCATCCGCCTCCAGCTCGCCCAGCCGGAGGCGGGGCTCATCAGCGCCGACCTCTACAACCAGCTCTTCACGATGCACGGCACCACGATGATCTTCCTGGCGCTGATGCCGCTCATCACCGCCTTCTTCAACTTCGTGGTGCCGCTCCAGATCGGGGCCCGGGACGTGGCGTTCCCCCGGCTGAACGCCTTCAGCTTCTGGACCTTCCTCTTCGGGGCGCTCTTCCTGAACGCCAGCTTCTTCTTCGGCGGCGCGCCCGACGCGGGGTGGTTCGGCTACGCCAACCTGACGTCGACGCAGTTCTCCCCGGGGATGCGGATCGACTTCTGGGTGCTGGGCCTGCAGATCCTCGGCGTCTCCTCGCTGGTCTCGGCGCTGAACTTCGCGGTGACGATCCTCAACCTCCGGGCGCCGGGCCTGAAGCTGATGCGGATGCCCCTCTTCTCCTGGATGTCCCTGGTCACCTCCTTCCTGATGATCATGGCCTTCCCGGCCATAACGGTGGGGATGACCCTGCTGATGTTCGACCGCTTCTTCGACGCGAACTTCTACAGCGTGGCGGCGGGCGGGACGCCGATCCTGTGGCAGCATCTCTTCTGGATCTTCGGCCATCCGGAGGTCTACATCCTGATCCTGCCCACCATGGGCATCGTCTCGGACGTGCTGCCGACCTTCTCGAAGAAGCCCCTCTTCGGATACCCGGTGGTGGTCTACTCCGGCGTGCTCATCGCCTTCATCGGCTTCGGCGTCTGGGCGCACCACATGTTCTCGGCGGGCCTGGGGCCGGTGGCCAACTCCGTCTTCGCCATCACCACCATGATCATCGCGGTGCC
>CAYZLN010000004.1:24353-26977 GCA_964479295.1 uncultured Gemmatimonadota bacterium | reverse complement strand
TCGCCGTCCGTCAGCTCGACGCTCCCGATCTGGCGGTCGAGGTCGCCGCCGGCGGAGTCCCAGGGCTGGCCGTCGGCCGCCCGGTCCCAGCTCGCCTCCTCGGGCTCGAAGGCCCGGCCGAGCGTGAACGCCCTCAGCGTGAGCCCCCCCGCCGGGACGACCGACCGCGTCGAGTCCGCGACGACGCGGATCGACCCGTCGAGGAACTCCTCCACCGCGAGCGTCTCCTCGTCGATCTCCACCGAGTCCGGGAAGGAGGGGTACCGCAGGAGGCCGCGGGACACGAAGTCGTCCCGATCGCCGAGGACGACGAACCCGGCGTCGGACGCCAGGGCGAAGCCCGTGAGGGTGGTGTCCCTCCAGCTCGCCATCTGCCCCGGGCCGAGGCTGAGCTCGACCGTCTCCGCGGCGTCGCCGTCGCCCTCCTCGGGACCCGGCCCCGTGAGGGGGTCCTGCGTGCACGCCCAGGCGGCCGCGGCGGCGAGCACCAGCGCGCCCAGCAGACGGGGGACGCTCCGGGGCGCGTCGGGCCGGACGTCCGCCGGGGCCTCGGGCGGCACCCGTTCGCCCGTCGGGCGCCTGTCGCGGTCAGTGTCCACGTCCGCCCCTCGCCCCGGGGCCCTCGAAGCTCTCGGGGAGGAGCTCCCCGAGCGTCCAGCGCTTCCGGCCGCCGGCCGCCCCCTCGCTGACGATCTCCAGGTCCCCGCCGAACTCCGCGAGGGCCTGCCGGCACTTTCCGCACGGAGACGCCGGCTCCTCGCCCGAGGCCGTCAGGGCCAGGCGCCGGAAGCGGCGGGCGCCCGAGGACACTGCGGCGGCCAGCGCGGACTGCTCGGCGCACAGCCCCACGGGATAGGCGGCGTTCTCGACGTTGACGCCCGCGAAGCGCCGGCCGTCGTCGGCTTCGAGCACCGCCCCGACCCGGAAGCCCGAGTACGGGGCGTACGCTGCCTGCATCGCCTGGCGTGCCGCCTCGACCAAGTCGTCCTCCACTCTCTGCTCGGATCCCATCGGTGTCACCCGCGTGACGCTGGCGTGTCGTCCTCCGGCCGTCCCGCGACGGCCGGCCCGGGCCCGACGGCGCCGCAGCCGGGAAACGCCGGGCTCCGCGGCGGCCTCCGGGCGCCCGTCCAACCCCCCGCAAGACGCTTACCTCCGGCCTCCCGCGGCGCCGTTCCGCACCCGCCGGGGACGCCGGCCGCGTCAGGCGGCGCTTCCCCCGCCCTCTCCGGCGTCCACCCTGGGGAGCCGGTCTCCGAGCCCCGTGAGGATCTCGTAGGGGAGGGTCCCGCAGGTCGACGCCACCTGCTCCAGCCGTATCTCCTCCCCGCCGTCACGGCCCATCAGGGTGGCGATGTCGCCGGCTTCGGCTTCCGGAACGTCCGTGACGTCCACCACCGTCACGTCCATGCACACCGCTCCGCGGATCGGGGTCCGACGCCCGGCCACCAGGGCCTCGCCCCGGTTCGAGAGCTCCCGCCGGAGACCGTCGCCGTAGCCGATCCCCAGCGTGGCGAGCCGCGAAGGCCGGCGGGTGCGGAACGTGGCGCCGTAGCTGACGGTGTGGCCCCGCGGCACCCGGCGGACGTCCAGGATGCGCGCCCGGACGCTGGCCACGGGGTCGCCCCCGAGACCGCCGAAGAGGTACAGCCCGGGGCGCACCAGGTCGGCCGCCAGGTCCGGACGGCGCCGGGCCGCGGCGCTGTTCGCCAGGTGGACCCGCCCCGGGTCGATCCCCGCGTCCCGGAGCGTCTCCAGCGTCTCCCGGAACCGCTCCGCCTGCGCGTCCGTCTCCCGGTCGTCCGATTCGGCCGAGTGGAAGTGGGTGAAGGTGCTCGCCAGCTCCAGCCCGTCCCGCTCGAGGAGCGACCGGACCTCCGGCACCCACCGCTCCCGCCGGGCGGCCACCAGCCCGAGCCGCCCCATCCCCGTGTCCACCTCCAGGTGGACCGGCAGCGTCCCCGCCGAGCGGCCGCGGTCGGCGAAGGCCTCGAGCGCCGCGACGCTCGAGACCGCGGGCTCCAGCCCGCGCCCGACCAGGTCGTCCACGTCCCGGGCCGCCCACGGGCAGAAGACGACGATCCGTCCGTCGCACCCCGCGGCTCGGAGCTCCGCGCCCTCCTCGACGGTGGCCACGCCCAGCGCCCAGGTCGACGGCTCCCGCCGGAGGGTTCGGGCGACCCGCACCGCGCCGAGGCCGTACCCGTCCGCCTTGACCATGGGGACCACGCCCACGTCCTCCCCCAGCCCGTCGGCGAGCCGGCGGAAGTTGCGGCGGAGAGCGGCCAGGTCCACCTCGACCCACGCCCTCCGCGTCTCGTCTGTGCTCGTTGACTCCGTTTTCAAGGGCCGCTTAGTATACCCGGCCCATGCACCCGGAGCAACTGGAGAATCCCCCGGAGGAGACTGGACGATCGGCGGGTTTCGCCGGCCGCTCCGCGTCCGGTCCCGCGGGGGTCGCGCCGGTGCCCTCGCCCCCACGGGCCGGCCGTCCCGGCCGGGGCGGGCCGGGCCGCCCGCTCCCCGCACCGCGCCGGGCGGCGGGCGGCAGTCGCCCGGGGCGGCCGTCTTGAGCGACGCCGACGGCCGACCCGCCCACGCCGACCGCGCCCGGCCGGAGGACG
>CAYZLN010000004.1:0-24253 GCA_964479295.1 uncultured Gemmatimonadota bacterium | reverse complement strand
CGCCCGAGGACGCCCCCGCCGCCGGCCTCGAGCCCCTCAGCCGGGCGCTGCGCGTCCAGCAGCGGGCCGCGGCGCTGGGCTTCGCGTGGCCCTCCGCCGGCGACGCCCTCGCGAAGCTCCGCGAGGAGGTCGGCGAGCTGGAGGCGGCCCTGGACCGACGGGGGCCGACGGGGGACCCGGACGCGCCGTCCGGGGCCGACGCCGGCGGGGGCCGCGACGACGACGCGTCCGGGGCGGACGACGCCGGCCCGGGCGGCCGGGCCGGCGGACCCGTCCCCGACGACGAGCTCGAGGAGGAGGTGGGCGACGTCCTCCTGGCCGCCGTGACCGTCGCCCGCCACGCGTCGGTGCACCCGATGCGGGCCCTGGAGAGGGCGACGCGGACGTTCGAGCGCCGCTTCCGCGACCTGGTCCGCCGGGCGGACGAGGAGGACCTCGACCTGCGGGGCGCCACCCTCGACGAGCTCGAGGGCCTCTGGCGCCGGGTGAAGGACGCGGAGGCCCGAGGGGACGGCTGACGGTCGCGTCCGCCCCCTCGACGAGCCGGGCCGCGGCAGCGCCGGCCCGTCGGCGGGGGCCGGGCTCCTGCAGGCGCGTCCTCGACCCGGCGCCGGGCGCTACGGCTCCAGCCGGTTCACGAGCCGGGGGAACGGGATGCACTCGCGGACGTGCTCCACCCCGGTGATCCAGGCCACGGTGCGCTCCACCCCGAGGCCGAAGCCGCTGTGGGGGAAGGTGCCGTACTCCCGGAGGTCCAGGTACCAGTCGTAGGCCTCCTCGGGCAGCCCCTCCTCCCGGATCCGCTCCAGCAGCTTGGCCCGGTCGTCCTCCCGCTGGCTCCCGCCGATGATCTCGCCGTAGCCCTCGGGCGCCAGCAGGTCGTCGCACTTCACCGTCCGGGGGTCCTCCGGGTTCTCCTTCATGTAGAAGGCCTTGGCCTCCCGGGGCCAGTCCTCGACGAAGAGCGGCCGGCGGCGCCCCTCCATCAGGACGTCCTCGCTCTCCCCCCTGAGGTCGTCGCCCCACTCGATCCCGTCGTACCCGCGCTCCCGGACCTCCTCCACGGCCTCCGAGTAGGTCATCCGCTCGAAGGGCCCCTCGACCGCCGCCTCCAGCCGGCCGACGTCCCGGCCCAGCGTCTCCAGCTCGTCGCCGCAGCGCTCGACGGCCCTGCGCACGACCGCCCGGACGAACGCCTCCTGCAGCTCGATGCTCTCCTCGCTGTCCGTCCAGGCCATCTCCGGCTCCACCATCCAGAACTCCGTCAGGTGCTGGGGGCTCTTCGACTCCTCGGCCCGGAAGGTGGGCCCGAAGCAGTAGACGTCGCCGTGGGCCGCGGCGGCGGCCTCCAGGTAGAGCTGGCCGGTCTGCGCCAGGTAGGCCGTCCCCTCCTCGAAGTACTCGGTCTCGAACAGGGTGCCGGCCTCCTCGCCGATGGACCCGGTGAGGATCGGGGTGTCGACCAGGACGAAGCCGCGCTCGTAGAGGAAGTCGCGGATGGCCTGGACGACCTCGTTCCGGACCCGCAGGATCGCCCGCTGCCGCGGATGCCGCAGCCACAGGTGGCGGTGCTCGAGCAGGAAGTCGACCCCGTGCTCCTTGGGCTGGATCGGGTAGTCCGTCGACGGCCCGACGACCTCCACCCCGCGGGCCGAGACCTCCACCCCGCCCGGCGCCCTGTCGTCCGCCTTCACGACGCCGCGGATCCGCACGCTCGTCTCGTACGCGAGCCCCTCGGCGGCCTCCCAGCTCGCGTCGTCGACGTCGTCGCGGGCCACCACCACCTGGGCCTCGCCGGTGCCGTCGCGGAGGACGACGAACAGGATGCTCCCGCTGGAGCGGAAGTTCCGCACCCAGCCGCGGAGCCGGACCTCCTCGCCCACCCGCTCGGGGAGCCGGTCGATGGTCGCGCGGTCGTCGGACATGTCTCCTCTCGGTCTGTGGAGCCGAAGATCCCGAAGACGGATCGCGGCCCCGACGCCCCCGGGCGGGGCCGCCACGCGTCCCCCCGGGCGCCCGGCAGGAGCTGTGCGCCACGATCGGCCGCGAAGCTAGACCCGCCGCCAGAGGCCGTCAACGAGCCGGCCCCGGAGCCCCGCGCCGGCACGGCGGGCGCCCCCGATCCTCCCGCCGGATCCGGCCGGGGCGCCGGGGCGCCGCTCAGCCCACGCCGTAGAGCCGCTTCCGGTCGCCCCAGCGCTCGGTGAGACGGGCGCGCAGCTCCCGGTGCTCGGGCGACTTCAGCTCCGGGTCGTCGTCGACGATCTCCCGGGCCCGATTCCGGGCGTGGGCCACCAGCCGCCGGTCCTCCTCCAGGTCGGCGAAGCGGAGCTCGGGCACGCCGTGCTGCGCCTTCCCGAACAGCTCGCCCTGCCCCCGGATCCGCAGGTCGGCCCGGGCCAGCTCGAAGCCGTCGGTGGTGCGGGAGAAGACGGCCAGCCGCTCGGGCACCTGCTCGCCGTCGTGGAAGGCCACGCAGTAGGCCTGCTGTCCCCCCCGCCCCACCCGGCCGCGGAGCTGGTGGAGCTGGGCGAGGCCGAAGCGCTGGGCGTCCTCGATGAACATCACCGACGCGTCGGGGACGTCGACGCCGACCTCGATGACGGTCGTGGCGACCAGGAGGTCGATCCCGCCCCGGGCGAAGCGGCGCATGACGGCGTCCTTCTCCCCGGAGGCGAGCTGACCGTGGAGGAGGCCCACCTCGTGGCGGTCGAAGCGGCGCGCCAGGCGGCCGTGCATCTCCTCGGCCGAGCGGGCGTCCACCTCCTCCGAGGCCTCCACGAGGGGATAGACGACGTAGGCCTGCCGGCCGCGGTCGAGCTGCTCCTCCAGCCACCCGAAGGCCTCCTCCCGGGCGTCCGGCCCCCGGACGGCCGTGATCACCGGCCGCCGGCCCGGGGGCATCTCGTCGACGACCGAGAGATCGAGGTCGCCGTAGAGGGTGAGGGCCAGCGACCGGGGGATGGGCGTCGCCGACATCACCAGGGTGTCCGAGGCCCCGCCGGCGTCCCGCAGCAGCCGCCGCTGCTCCACGCCGAAACGGTGCTGCTCGTCGACCACCGCCAGGCCCAGGTCGTCGAACCCCACCCCCTCCTGGATGAGGGCGTGGGTGCCGACGACGATCCGGGCCCTCCCCTCCCGGAGCGCCGCCAGCGCCTCCTCGCGCTCGGCGCCGCCGACCCGGCCCGTCAGCAGGACGGGCTCGACGTCGACCGGATCCAGCAGCTCCCGGAGCGTCCGGAGGTGCTGCTCCGCCAGGATCTCGGTGGGGGCCATCAGCGCCGCCTGGGCGCCGCTCTCCGCCGCCCGGAGCATGGCGAGCGCCGCCACCACCGTCTTGCCGCTCCCCACGTCGCCCTGGAGCAGCCGGTACATTCGCCGGGGCGCCTCCATGTCCCGGCGGATCTCCTCCCAGGCGCGCTCCTGCGCGCCGGTGAGCTCGAAGGGCAGGGTCTCGCCCAGCGCCGTCGTGAGCTCCGCGGGGCCGTCGAAGGCGACCCCCGGCCGCTCGGCGTCGCGGCGGGCCCGGGCCCGGGCGTGGAGGAGCTGGAGGAAGAAGAGCTCCTCGTAGGCCAGCCGGCGGCGGGCGGGCTCCACGTCCTCGGGGGCGTCCGGCCGGTGGAGGGCCTCCAGCGCCCGGTCGAGGCGCGGCAGGCCCAGGGCCCCGCGCCACCCCTCGTCGAAGATCTCCCGGCCCCGGACCTCCTCCAGGAGGTCGTCCAGGTTGTTCCGGACGATGGCGCGGATCTGCCGGTGGCTGAGCCCCTCGGTGGCGGGGTAGACCGGGAAGACCGTCCCGGCCCCCTCGCCGCTCCCGCCTCCTCCCTCCTCGCCGGCGCCGGAGAGGACGGTGTGCTCGCGCGGCTGGAGCTGGCGCCCGTGGAAGAAGCGCACGGGCCCCGAGGCGAGCACCAGGTCCCCCCGCTCGAGGGAGCGGTCCAGCCACGGCTGCCCGGGCCAGGCGGCCTCGATGTGGCCCGACCGGTCGCGGAGCACCGCGCGGAAGATCTTCAGCCCCTTCCGGGTCTCGATCACGCCCTTCGAGACCACCCGGCCGATGACCGTCGCCTCGTCGCCGGGCTCCAGCGACGCCGTCGGGGTGACGGTGGTGGCGTCCTCGTACCGATGGGGGACGTGGTAGAGGAGGTCGCGGCCGGTCTCGACCCCGAGGCGCTCGAAGCGCTCGGCCCGCCGGGGGCCGACGCCCTCGAGGTACCGGACGTCCGAGCGGAGCAGCGAGCGGGTTCGGGCCACGGTGCATCCTCGGCGGCGGCCGTCAACCGGGCCTCACGCCCGGTCCAGGACCTTCTCCACGTAGCGTTCGGGGTCGAAGGGCTCCAGGTCCCCCAGCCCCTCCCCCGTCCCCAGGAACCGAGTCGGGAGGCCGAGCTCACGGGCCACGGCGGCCGCGGTCCCGCCCCGGGCGGTGCTGTCGAACTTGGTCAGAACCATGCCGGTGAGGTCGACGGCCCGGCCGAACTCGCGGGCCTGGCGGACGACGTTCTGGCCCGACGTCGCGTCCACCACCAGCAGCCGCTCGTGCGGCGCCCCGTCCACGAGCCGTCCGGTCACCCGCTCGATCTTGGCGAGCTCGTCCAGGAGGTCGCCCCGGGTGTGGAGGCGGCCGGCCGTGTCGACGAGCACCAGGCCGTCGCCCTCCGCCCGGGCCGCCTCGACGGCGTCGTACGCCACCGCGGCGGGGTCGCCCCCCTCGTCGCCGCCCACGAAGCGGGCGCCCACGCGGTCGGCCCAGTGGCGGAGCTGGTCCTGGGCCCCCGCCCGGAAGGTGTCGGCGGCGGCCATGACCGTCCCGCCCAGCCGCGGGCCGTACCGGTGGGCCAGCTTCGCGGCCGTGGTGGTCTTGCCGGTGCCGTTGACGCCCAGGATCAGCACCACGGTCGGGCCGTCTCCGGCGGTGCGCAGCTCCCGGCGTCCGTCCCCCGCGCCGTCGACGATCTCCCGGATCCGCCGGGCCAGCAGCCGCCGCAGCTCGTCCGGCCCGGAGACCCGGCCCCGCTCCAGGGCCCGCTCGAGGTCGTCCACGAGGGCAGTTGTGGCGTCGACCCCGAAATCGGCCTCGAGCAGCACCTTCTCGAGCCGCGCCACGAGGTCCTCGTCGACGCCCCCCTCGACGAGGACCCCCACGTCGGTGAGGGCCACGTCCTTCACCTTCTGCCACAGGGAGCGTCCGTCGTCCCCCAGGTCCATCCTGCCGTCGCTCAACCGCATCCCCTCTCCGACGTGCTCCTTCGCCGAACGCACGGCGCGGGCGGGTCCGGAGCGGGCCCGCCGGCGCCGCGGACACCGTCGTGATACCGGCCGGCGCGCAGGCCGGTCCGGGTCAGTCCGATGTCGCCGACCGGCCGTCTCCGGAGGGGGAGGACGGCCCGCTCGCCAGGCCGTGGGCGAGCCGGACGTCGCGGGGGAGCTCGACGTCGCGCAGCAGGGTAAGCCTGGCGTCGCGGACCTCCCGGTACTCGGAGCGATGGGCCTCCGGCACCGGCTCGCCGGGCGGGAGGTCGACCCGCGCGGGGTTCCTCTGCGTCCCGTTGACGAGGAACTCGTAGTGGACGTGGGGCCCGGTGGCCAGGCCCGTGGCCCCGACGCGGCCGATGACGTCCTTCTGCTCGACCCGCTCGCCCCGGCGCACGGTGATCCGGTGCAGGTGGGCGTACCGGGTCCGGTGCCTGGTGTTGTGCCGGATCTCCACCACCCGGCCGTAGCCGTTCCACCACCCGGCCCGCGTCACGAGGCCGTCGCCCGTGGCCATGACCGGCGTGCCCCGGGGCGCGCCGTAGTCCACGCCCCGGTGCGACCGGTAGCGCTTCAGCACGGGGTGGTACCTCCGGCGGCTGAAGCCGCTGGTCCTCCGGCCGAACTCCAGCGGCGCGCGCAGGAAGGCCTTCCGCGTCGCCTCCCCCTCCGCGTCGTAGTACTCCACCGGCCCGTCGGGGACCACGAACCGCACCGCCGGGAGACGCCGGCCGTCGTTGAAGAACTCGGCGGCCAGCACGCGGGCCCGCCGGATGGTGCCGTCCGGCCTGAGGTCGCGCTCGATGAGGAGGCGGAAGGCGTCCCCGGAGCGGATGTCGCGGAAGAAGTCGACCTGCCACGCGTAGATCTGGGAGAGCCGGTCGAGGATGTCGTACTCCTCGTTGGGGGCGAGGCGGGCCGTGTCCCCGAGGAGCTCCGCCTCCCACAGGCTGGAGCGGACGACGCCGGCGATCCGGATGGAGTCCGTCGTCACCGGCACGGAGTCGAGGTCGGCCGACCACCCGCCCGGTCCCCTCGCCAGGTGGAGGGACCGGTCGCGGTCGAGGTCGAGGACCACCCGGCTCACGCGCTCGGGGACCCGGGCCGCGACCTCGACGGCGACGCCGGGGCGGAGGCGGCGGAGGCTCTGGTGCTCCCGGACGGCCCGCAGGGCCTCCGAGAACGCCGTCCCCCGCAGCCCCATCGAACGGAGGACCGCTCCCAGGCTCTCCCCCGCGCGGAGGGTGTCCCGGGTCACGACCTCCGCCGCGGCCGGCGGCTGCAGGGCGGGCCCCACCGGGCCGGCCGCGGCGGCCGTCCCGGCCCCCTCGTCCCCGCTGCCTCCCCGCATCGCCAGGTACCCGGCGCCGAGGGCCACCAGGACGGCGGCCAGCCACCGCCCGGCCGTCCGGGCCGGGCCCGGCCGGTCGTCGGGCTCTCTCGCGCTGATGTCCCGGATGCTGGACGTCACGGTCGGATCGGTCGGTGTCGGGTCGCGCCGGCGGGCGGCGCCGGGGCCGGGCTCACGGTGGACGGGGGACGGGCGCCGGTACGCCCCCGGGCGACGGGCCGCGGTCCCCCGGCCCGTCCATAGGCCTCCGGGGCCGCGGGGTTCCCCGTCGCGGCCGCCGCGACCCCGGATCGTCGCCCCGGGGACGGGCGGTCGCGGGGCGCGCCGCGGGGCGCCGGTGCCGTCGCGACGACCCGACGCACGTCAGTCCATCTGCCGGCGGATGAACGTCGGGATCTCGAGGTCCTCCATCTCGCCCCGTCCCGACGGCCGGCCGGCGTTCTCCTCGTCGCGGCTCTCGCCGGCCGGGCCCGCTCCCGCGGCGTCGCCGCCCTCGTCGCCGGTCCCGTCCACGAGCTCCGGCCCGCCGAAGTCGGCCTCGATGACCTTCTCCTCGTCCTCCTCGGGCTCGTCCTGCTCGTCGCGGGTGCCGAAGCCGGTGGCGATGACCGTGACGCGCACCGTCCCCTGGAGCGCCTCGTCGTGGACGGCCCCGAAGATCATCTCCGCCTCCTCGCCGGCGGCCTCCTGGACGATGGAGTTGACGGTGGTGACCTCGTCGATGGTGAGGTCCGGGCCGCCGCTGATGTTGACGAGGACGCCGGTGGCGCCGTTGATGGAGATGTCGTCCAGCAGCGGCGACGAGATGGCCTGCTGGGCGGCGTCGACGGCGCGGTCGTCCTCCGTGGAGGCGCCGGTTCCCATGAGGGCGGCGCCGCGGTTCGACATGACGGTCCGGACGTCGGCGAAGTCGACGTTCACCTCGCCCGTGACCGAGATCAGGTCGGAGATCCCCTGGGTGGCGTGGAGGAGGACCTCGTCGGCCTTCTTCAGCGCCTGCCGGAAGGTGGTGTCCTCGCCCACCACGGAGAGGAGGCGTTCGTTCGGGACGGTGATCATGGTGTCCACCGTCCGCCGCAGCTCCTCGAGGCCGATCTCGGCGTGGCGCATCCGCTTCTTGCCCTCGAAGTGGAAGGGCTTGGTGACGATGGCGATGGCCAGCGCGCCCTGCTCCCGGGCGATGCGCCCGATGGCCGGGGCCGCCCCCGTCCCGGTGCCCCCGCCCATGCCGGCGGTGACGAAGACCAGGTCGGCGCCGTCGACGGCCTCCCGGACCTCCTCTTCCGACTCGGCGATGGCCTGGCGGCCGATCTCCGGCCTCGCCCCGGCGCCCAGCCCCCGGGTGAGCTTCCGGCCGATCTGGATCTTCAGGTCCGAGTCGATCTTCTTGAGGGCCTGGGCGTCGGTGTTCACCGCGATGAACTCCACCCCCTCCAGCTCCTCCTCGATCATGCGGTTGATGGCGTTGCCGCCGGCCCCGCCGACGCCCACCACCTTCATCTTCGCGTTCCGCGACATGTCGTCCTCGAATTCGAAAACCATGGCCGCCTCCTGGCGATGTGGTCGTTCTCTCAGAAGAAGTCCTTCAACCAGTCCGTCATCCTCTCGAGCACGCGGCCGGCCGCGCTGCCGACCCCGTTCCGCTCGCGCTGTCGTCCGTAGAGCGCCAGCCCTACGCCCGTGGCGAACTTCGGCTTGCGCACGGCGTCGGCGAACCCGGACAGCCCGTCCCCCGGCTCGCCGAGCCGCACCGGCAGGTTGAAGACGGACTGGGCGAGCTCGACCGTTCCCGGGAGCCCCGCGCCGCCGCCGCTGAGCACGACCCCCGCGTCCAGATCGTCGCGCAGCCCGCGGTCGCGGAGCTCGTCGTAGACCAGGCCGAAGATCTCGTCCATCCGCTGCTCGATGATGTGGGCCAGCAGCTCCCGGGAGACCTCCCGGGGCGTGCCGTCGGCCACCCCCCTGACCTCCACCCTCCGCTCCGGGTCGACCCGGTCGGTGCGCGCCACCCCGGCGCTGCGCTTCAGCCGCTCCGCCTCGTCCAACGGGACCCCGAGGCCCTTGACCACGTCGCTCGTCACCGTGTGGCCGCCCCAGGGGAAGGACGCGAGATGACGGATCTTGCCGTCCCGGAAGACGGCCAGCTCCGTCGCGGCGCCCCCCACCTCCACGAGCGCGACGCCGGCCTCCCTCTCCCGCTCGCGGAGCACGGCCATGCTGCTGGCCAGGGCCTCGAGCACGAGCTCGTCGACGATGCAGCCGGCGCGGTCGACCGCGGTCCGCAGGTCCCGGCACGCGGCCGAGGACGCGGTCACGACGCACACGTCCGCCTCGAGCCGGGTGGCCGCCATCCCGACCGGGGCCTGGATGCCGCCCCGGCCGTCCACCGCGTACTCCTGGGGGATGGCGTGGAGCAGCTCCCTGTCGGGGGAGACCACCACCGCCCGCCCGACCTCGTGGACGCGCTCCAGGTCCCCGCGGGTGACCTCGTCGCCCGAGACCGCCACCACGCCCGAGGAGGCCCCGACCTCCACGTGCCGACCGGGGAGCCCGACGTACGCCCGGTCGACCTCCAGACCGGCCATGATCTCGGCCTCCTCCACCGCCTCGCGGACGGAGCGGGTCGTGGCCTCGAGGTCCGTCACCTCGTCCGACCGGACGCCCTCGGTGGCGGCCAGGCCCACGCCCAGGACCCGGCCGGGCTCCCCGGCCGTGCCGTCCAGGATGACCGCGCAGGTCTTCGTCGACCCCACGTCCAGGCCGGTGACGACGTCGGGACGGGCGATCATCCCCGCCCCTCCCGGCGGCGGTCCCGGGCCGAGGCCGACCGGCCCCGCCCGTCGGGCTCGCGGAGGCGGAGCACCACCTGGCCGTCGAACCGTGCGTCGGCCGCCCGCACGCCGTCGGCGTCCCCGTGGCGGCCCAGCGCGCTCTCCACCCGCCGGAAGGCCTCCACGGGCCGCTCCCGGGGCAGCAGGATCAGCTCGCACGCCTGGCCCTCGGTGAGGCGGACCCGGACCGAGCCGTTCTCCCCGCGGGCGACCGACGAGACGCGGCGGACGAAGTCGGGCTCGTGTCGGCGGAGGGCGACGAGGACGCGCAGGAGGTCCCGTCCCCCGTCCTCCGCCACCTCTCCCTCCTCCACCCGCCCGCCGGGCAGCAGCGGGAGATCGAGGTCGACCTCCGCCGGGTCCAGGGGCAGGGCCCGGCCCTCGGCGTCCACCGGCACGAGCCCGGATCCGGGCACCAGGGCGACCGGCTCCACCTCGCGGACCTGGATCTCCAGCCGCCGGAACCCCGCCCGGCTCACCGCGGCCTCCCGCACCAGGGGGTGGGCCTCGACCCGCCGCTCCCAGGCGCCCGGGTCGTCCCAGACCGAGGCGTCGGGCTCCACGTCGGCCCTCCGGACCACCTCGTCGGGGGGCACGTATCGGGTCCCGACCACGCCCACCTCCTCGACGGTGAAGACGGGGAGCCGGGCCAGGGCGGGCGGCCCCCACAGGGGCACCGTCGCGCCCAGGGCGGCCGCGACCGCCACGACGTACACGCGCCGGCGGGTCCGCGGGCTCATCGGCGCCCTCCGTCCCCGCGGTCCCCGCCGGCCTCGTCCCCGCGGGGGAGCGCCCCCACCGACCGGAGCTCCTCCCGGGTGAACCCCCAGAGCCGGATCTCCGGCTCGAGCTGCACCCCCAGCTCGTCCCGGGCGCGGCGCCGGGTCTCGGCCATCAGCCCCAGCACGTCGTCCGCGCGGGCGTCGCCGGTGTTCACGATGAAGTTCGCGTGCTCCTCGGAGACCTGCGCCCCGCCGCTGCGGGCCCCCCGCATGCCCACCCGGTCCACCACCCGCCACGCCGAGCCGTGGGGCTCGCCCGGGTTCTTCCAGATGGACCCCACCGACCGCCGGTCGTAGACCTGCGCCTCGACCTTCCGGCGGCGGAACTCCAGATGGGCGCGTTCGACCTCCTCGGGGTCGCCCTCCCTGGCCTCGAAGCGGGCCCGGACGAAGATCCAGCTCCCGGGAACCCCCACGCCGCGGTATTCGGGCTCGGCCTCCTCCGGGGTCAGGCGACGCTCGTCCCCCTCGGGGGTGACGGCCTCGGCCCAGACGACGCGGTCCCAGAGCCAGGCGTCCCGGGAGCCCGCGTTCATCCGCAGGCCGCCCCCGACCGTCCCCGGAACGGCCTCGAGGAAGACCCAGCCCTCCAGGGCGTTGCGCCGGGCCGCGCCGACGAGGGCCGGCAGCCCCGCGGCCGCTCCCGCCTCGAGCGCGCCGGCCTCCGGCCCCCGGACGTAGTCGAAGGCGTCGCCGAGCTTCACCACGGCGTCCTCCACCCCCCGGTCGGCGACCAGGACGTTGGCCCCGCCGCCGACGACCCGACACGGCCGTCCTCCGCGCTCCGAGAGGGCGGCCCGGAGGTCCGCCCGGCCGTCCACGACCGCGAAGCGGGCCGCCGGCCCGCCGATCCGGTAGCGCGTCCACTCGGACATGGGCACGTCACGCTCCCAGCGCACGGCGCTCCACCTCCGCGGCGACCTCCCGGGCCAGCCGGGTCACGTCGCCGGCGCCCATGAAGAGCAGCACGGTCCCGGATCCGGCCGACAGGGCCCGCTCCCGGGCCGCCTCCCGGTCGACCTCCTCGAGCCCGGACGCGGCGCCGGCGACGAGTCCGGCGTCGACCCCCGGGATCGGGTCCTCGCGGGCCCCGTAGACCGGCAGGACGAGCCCTTCGTCGGCGGCCGCCAGGGCCTCGGCGAACGCCTCCGCGAACCGCCGGGTCCGGGAATAGAGGTGCGGCTGGAAGACCGCCACGAGCCGCCGGTCGGGCCACGCGCCCCGGGCCGCCGCGATGGAGGCCCGGACCTCGGTGGGGTGGTGGGCGTAGTCGTCGACCACCGAGACGGCCTGCGCGTCGACGAGGGTCTCCAGGCGCCGCGAGACGCCCCGGAAGCCGCCCAGCGCCCCGGCGGCGTTTTCCGGGTCGGCCCCCAGCCGGATCGCCAGCCCCATTGCGCCGGCCGCGTTCTGGAGGTTGTGGCGGCCCGCGGCGCCCACCTGCAGCTCCACGGGCCCCGCCGGCGTCTCCAGGCGGGCACGCGCCGGCCGGCCGTCCCGCGCGGGCCGCAGCTCGTCCACCCGGTAGGCCGCGCCGGGGCCGAAGCCGTAGCCCGCGCCGCCGAGCTCCCGCCCGAGGCGTCGGGCACCGCGGTCGTCGACGCAGTAGAGGACGTCGCCCCGGCCCGGCGTGCGGCCGGCGAAGCGGCGGAAGGCGGCCTCCAGCCCGTCCATGTCCCCGTAGCTCTCCAGGTGCTCCTCCTCCACGGAGCTCACGAGCACGAGGTCGGGCGCGAGCTCGAGGAAGGAGCCGTCGTACTCGTCGGCCTCCACCAGGGCCGCCGGCCCCGAGCCGGAGACCGCGTGGGCCTCCCACTCCGGCACCCGCCCCCCGACCACCACCGTGGGGTCGAGGCCCGCGGCCCGCGCGGCGAGGCCCGCCATGGCCGTGATGGTGGTCTTGCCGTGGGTGCCGGCGACCGCCGCGAGGTCACGGTCGTTCACCAGGGCGGCCAGCGCGCGGGCGCGCTTCCACACGGGCACGACCCGGCCGCGGGCGGCCGCCAGCTCCGGGTGGTCGTCCGGGACGGCCGAGCTGTGCACCAGGAGGTCGACGTCCTCCACGTGGGCCGGGTCGTGCCCCGACCGGAGCTCGCCCCCGGCCTCGTCGATCTCCGGCGCGGCGGCCTCGTCGCTCCGGTCGCAGCCGTCGACCCGGTGGCCGGCCGCCGCCAGGAGCACCGCCAGCCCCCGCATGCCGGCGCCGCCGGCGCCCACGAGGTGCACGCGGGCGGGCGGGGCCGGGAGGTCGTCGGCGCCGGGCAGCGCGTCGTCTCCGCCGGAGGCGCGCGCCAGGGCGTCCCCGTCGCGGGCGGTCCCGGCCCTCACGGCCGTCCCCCGCCGGCGCCCTCGCCGACCAGCCGAAGGACGTCCTCCGCGATTCGCCGGGCGGCGTCGGGCGCCCCGCGTCGACGCGCGGCCTCCGACATCTCCCCGAGCCGGTCGCGGTCGGCCACGATGTGCGACGCGAGCCGCCACAGCTCGCCGTCGGCGAGCCCCCGCTCGTCCCGCACGACCGCGGCGCCCTCCTCCGCCAGGGCCCGGGCGTTCGCCCGCTGGTGCCCGCCGGCGGCCGACGGGAACGGGACCAGGACCGAGGGCACGCCGGCCGCCGCCAGCTCGGAGACGAACATCGCCCCCGCCCGGGAGATGGCCAGGGTGACCCGGGAGAGCTGACGGCCGAGCTCGTCGATGTACGGCACCACCCGGACCCGGTCGCTCCAGGGGATGCTCTCGACCCGCGAGGCCAGCTCGTCGGCGTCCCCGCGGCCCGCGATCCAGACCATGTGGAGGTCCGACGGCCACGCCCGGATCTGCCGCAGGTCCGACAGGAGCCGCCGGTTCAGGCTCGCCGCGCCCTGGCTGCCCCCGGCGACGAGCACCACACGCCCCCCCTCGGGCCAGTCGTACGGGGACCCCGCCGGCCGGCCGGGCGGGGCCACGGGGTTGCCGTGGTCGAAGACCTCCGTGGCGGCCCCCGGGTCGATCCCCTCGCGCGCCTCCGGGAAGCCCAGGTGGATCTGGTCCGCGCCCCCCGCCATCGCGCGGGTCACCAGCCCCGGCCGGGCGTTCTGCTCCTGGAGCGCGACGGGCCGGCCGGTCAGCCGGGCCCACGCCAGCGCCGGGGACGACGCGTAGCCGCCGGTGCCCAGCACCACGTCCGGGTCCAGGTCGCCGATCGCGCGGGCGGCGCCCGCCAGCGCCGGCACGACCCCCGCCGCCAGCCGCCAGTTCCGCCACGGCCGGCTCCGGTAGAGGGGATGGATCGGCAGGAGCCGGTGGGGCACGTCGCGGCCGGGCACGACGTCCGCCTCGAGCCCCCGGCGCGCGCCCACGTAGCGGAGCTCGACGTCCGGCTCGAGGTCGCGCAGGGCCTCCATCAGGTTCAGGGCCGGGTACAGGTGACCGCCCGTCCCCCCGCCGGTGACCAGGATCCGCGCCCCCACGGCTCAGTCCCTCCCCTGTGCGACGTTGAGCAGGACCCCCGTCGACGCCATCGCCACCACCAGGTGGGTGCCGCCGGCGCTCACGAAGGGCAGGTTCACGCCCGTCGTCGGCAGCAGGCCGAGGGTCACCCCGAAGTGGCCGAACGCGCCCACCGCCACCACGGCCGTGAGCCCCACCGCCAGCAGGCGGCCGAAGAGGTCCGGGGCCGAGGCGGCGATCCTGAGCCCCAGGAGGGTCCAGGCCAGGAAGAGGCCGATCAGGGCGGCCGCGCCCACGAAGCCCCACTCCTCGGCGATGATGGGGAACACGAAGTCGTTCTGGGGCTCCGGGAGGTAGTAGAGCTTCTGGCGGCTCTCCCCGAACCCGACGCCGAACAGCCCCCCCGAGCCCACCGCGATGAGCGACTGGCGGAGCTGGTACCCGGCTTCGCTGGTGGCCGGCTCCAGGAAGGCCGTGACCCGGCTCATCCGGTAGCCCGTGTTCACGATCTGGTCCCAGAGGAGCGGGACCGAGATCCCGGCGAGCAGCAGGAAATGGCCGAGCCGCGCCCCGGCGGCGAAGAGGACCACCCCGGCGAGCACCGCCAGGATCATGGCCGCCGAGAGATGGGGCTCCAGCAGGACCAGGCCGCACGCCGCCCCCACCACCAGGAGGAACGGGAGCATCCCGTAGCGGAAGCTGTGGAGCCGGTCCTGCTTCTTCACCGCGAGGGCGGCGGTCCAGACGACCACCGCGAACTTGGCGGCCTCGGAGGGCTGGAACGTCACCCCGAAGTCCAGCCAGCGCCGGGCCCCGTTGATCCTGGGGGCCACCGACTCCGTCCCGGGGACGACCACCGCGGCCAGCGCCAGCAGCGCGACGGCCATCGTCGGCCACGCCAGGCTCCGCCACACCCGGTAGTCGACGACCCGGCCGACGCCGAGCGCCACGGCGCCCACCCCGACGTGGAGGAGCTGGTCCGTCAGGAACCGGTCGGCCGCGAGCCCCCGGGACTCCGCCAGGACCGCGCTGGCGCTGTAGACCGCCAGCACGCCGAAGACCACGAGCACGAAGGTCACGGTCAGCAGCGTCCGCCCCGCCCAGGGGGCCGTCCGCCCTCCGTCCTGCACGTCCAGGGCCCGCGAGGCGAAGGCGCTCACGGGCGTCCCTCCCCGCCCTCGAGCAGCCGGCGCACGGCCCGCTCGAAGGCTTCCCCCCGGGCCTCGTAGTCGGGGAACATGTCGAAGCTCGAGCAGGCCGGGGAGAAGAGCACCACGTCCCCCGGCTCGGCGAGCTCCGCCGCCGCCCGGACCACCGCGTCCATCCCCGACTCGGTCCGCAGCTCGGGGACGGCGTCGCCCAGCTCGGAGACGATCTGCGGCGCCGACTCGCCGAAGGCGACGAGCGCCCGGGCGCGGGCCCGGAGCCGGACGGCCAGGTCGTCGAAGGGCTCGCCCTTGCCCCGTCCGCCCATGACGAGCACGTACGGCTCGTCGAACGCCTGCACCGCCACCGACGTGGCGGCCACGTTCGTCGCCTTCGAGTCGTTCACCCAGAGCACGCCGCGCTCGTCGCGCTCCACCGGCTTGAGGCGATGCGGGAGCGCCTCGAAGCTGGAGAGCCCCTCCCCGATCCCGGGGGCCTCGCAGCCGGCCAGGGCCGCCGAGAGGCCGGCCGCGAGGGCGTTGGAGACGTTGTGGCGGCCCACGAGCTGGAGGTCGTCGACGGTGCACCAGCTCTCCGAGCGGCCGGCGAGCTGCAGGCCCAGCGTCCCGTCGGCGTCCAGGAACGCCCCCTCCGCCAGGCGCCGCTCGGTGGAGTAGTGGAAGAGCTCGCCCGGCGTGCCGTCGACGAGGCTCATGACGTCCTCGTCGTCGGCGTTCACCACCCACCTCGACTCGGCCGTCGCGTTGTCGAAGAGGCGCCGCTTGTCCGCGTAGTACCGGTCCACGTTGCGGTAGCGGTCCAGGTGGTCCGGGGCCAGGTTCAGCAGCGCACCCACGTCCGGCCGGAAGTCCTCGATGTCCGCGAGCTGGAACGAGCTGACCTCCACCACGACCCACTCCGGGGGCTCGTCCCGCAGGGCCACCTCGGAGAGGGGACGCCCGATGTTGCCCGCCGTCTCGGCGTCCAGCCCCCCCGTGCGGAGCGTGTGGCCGCACAGCGCCGTGGTCGTGGTCTTCCCGTTGGTGCCGGTGACGGCCACCAGCCGCGACGGCAGGAACCGGTAGGCGAGCTCGATCTCGGCGATCGTGCGGACGCCTGCCTCCCGCAGCTCGCGCCGCACCTCCGTGGTGGGCGCGACCCCGGGGCTGACCACCGCCAGCCGGCAGCCCCGGATCTTCTCCAGGTCGTGCCGGCCGGTCTCGGCGTCCACCCCCTCCTCGCGGAGCGCCTCGGCGGCGGCCCGCTGCCGGTCGCCCGCCACGTAGTCGCTCGCGTAGACCCGCCCGCCCTGCCTGTGGACCAGCCGGGCCGCGGCGGTCCCCGACGCGCCCAGCCCCACCACCGCGACCCGGTCGCCCCGCTCGAAGGGCGCCGTCTTCCCGGCCGCCGGCTCGGGGCCCCTCCCGCCTGCGTCCCCGGTCATCGGATCTTCAGGGTGGCGAGGCCCAGGATGGCGCACACGATGGCGAGGATGTAGAAGCGGATGACCACCCGCGTCTCCGGCCATCCCAGCTTCTCGAAGTGGTGGTGGAGCGGGGCCATCCGGAAGACGCGCCTGCCGGACCCGGTCCGCCAGCGCGTGAGCTTGAACCATCCGGTCTGGAGCAGCACCGAGACCGCCTCGGCGACGAACACGCCGCCGATGATGAGCAGCAGGAACTCCGACTTCAGCAGGACGGCGACGGCGCCGATGGCCCCGCCCAGCGCCAGGGACCCCGTGTCGCCCATGAAGACCTGGGCCGGCGGGGCGTTGAACCAGAGGAAGCCGATGGCCGCCCCGGCGACGGCGGCGCAGAAGACGGTCAGCTCGCCGGCGCCCGGGAGGTAGAAGACCCCCAGGTAGGCCGACGTGTCCACGCGCCCGATGACGTAGGCGAAGAACCCGAAGGTCAGGACCGCGATCGCGCTCAGCCCGGCCGCGAGGCCGTCGAGGCCGTCGGTGAGGTTGACCGCGTTGGAGCTGCCGGTGATCACCGCCGCCACGAACACGGGGAAGAGCGGCGCCCAGATGGCGATCTGGAGGTCCTTGAAGAAGGGCAGCATGGTCTGGGTCGGGCTGTGCTCGGAGAGGGGGTGGAACAGGAGGACCGCCCCCAGCCCGAGACCGAGGACGAGCTGCCACGTGAGCTTGTGCCGCGCGATGAGGCCCCGCGACTCGTGCCGGACCACCTTGAGGTAGTCGTCGGTGAAGCCGATGGCCCCCATCCAGGCCGTCACGACGGCGGCGATCTGCACGTAGGGCTCGTCCCACCGGGCCCAGAGGATCGTCGCCACGAGCACGGCCGCCAGCACGATCAGGCCGCCCATGGTGGGGGTGCCCGCCTTCTCCAGATGGCTCTCGGGGCCGTCGAGCCGCACCACCTCGCCCCACCCCAGGTCCTCGAGCCAGCGGATCACCGGAGGCCCCACCAGGAAGGTCGTGACGAGCGCGGTCCCCATCGCCCCGGCGGACCGGAAGGAGATGTACTGGAACAGGTTGAAGACGATGAACTCGTCGGCCATCGGGAAGAGCACGTGGTAGAGCACGTCAGGCGCCCCCCTCCGGGCCGGCGCCCGCGGCGCCCGGGCCGTCCGCCACGGCCGCCGGCGCGGGGCGGGACCCGCCGCCGTCCCCGCCCCCGCCGCCCGACGCTCCCCCCGGCCGCCCGAACTCCGCCCGGAGGACCTCGACCGCCTCCTCCAGCCGGGCGCCTCTCGAGCCCTTGACCAGGACCACCTCCCCGCCGTCCAGCCGCTCGGCCAGACGGCGGCCGGCGTCCTCCGGCGAGTCCGCGTAGAGCACCCGCCCTTCTCCCCCGTGTCCCAGGTCGCGGAACGCCGGGACGAACTCCCCGGTGGCCACCACCGGCGAGAAGCCCTCGTCGAGGAGCCGACGGGCCACGGCCCGGTGCGCTTCGGGCGACCGTTCCCCCAGCTCGAGCATGCTGCCCACGGCCGCCGCCCTGGCCCGGTCGCCGAAGGCCTCGACGCAGTAGTCCACCGCCGCGTCGAAGGACTCCGGGTTCGCGTTGTAGCAGTCCGCCACGACCGCCAGGCCGTCGAGCCGCTCCAGGGCGCCGCGCATCCCCAGGGGACGGAACGACCGCAGCCCGCGGGCCGCCTCCGCGGCGTCGACGCCGAGCGCGTCGGCCAGGGCCGCCGCCATGACCGCGTCCCGGAGGTGGTGCTCGCCGCCGGCGTCCACCCGATACCGGACGCCCCCCCGCTCGAAGGCCACGGCCCCGGCCTCCACCGACCAGCTCTCCGGCCGCCAGTCGGCGTCCCTCCCGAGGCCGGCCACCACGGCGTCGGGCCGGATCCTCAGGGCCGCGCGGGGCAGCTCGGCCGGGCGCTCCCCCACCACGACGACGCCGTCGTCGGGGGCGCCCCGCACCAGGTCGAGCTTCTCGTCCAGCACGCCCTCCACGTCCCCGAGCTGCTCGAGGTGCGCCGGCCCCACCGTGGTCACCACGGCGTGGTCGGGGCGGGCGACCTCGACGAGCCGCGCGATCTCCCCGGGCGCGCTGGTCCCCATCTCCAGCACCCACGTCTCCGCCTCCTCGGGGGCCGAGAGGACGGAGAGGGGCAGGCCGACCTGGCTGTTCAGGTTCCCCTCCGTGCGGTGCACGGACGGGGCCCCGCCCAGCGCCTCCGCGGCCATCTCCTTCACGGTCGTCTTGCCCGAGCTGCCCGTGATCCCCACCACCCGGGCGGGGGTGTCCCGGCGGAGAGCGGCGGCCAGCCGCAGGAGCGCTCTCCGGGGGTCCTCGACCGGGAACCACTCGAGGTCCAGATCGGGCAGGTCGCGGCCCCGGGGCACCACCGCCCCCAGCGCCCCGCGTCCGGCCGCCTCGTCGAGGAAGTCGAAGCCGTGGTGGCGCTCGCCCGAGAGGGCGAAGAAGAGGGCGCCCGGCTCCACCTCCCGGCTGTCCACGACCACCGACGTGTACCGCCGCCCCGATCCGCCGCCTTCCGCCCCGCGGGGCCGGCCCGGCGAGGCGTCCCCCTCGCCGTCGAGCCCCAGGGCGTCGCGCACGCGGGCCGAGTCCAGCGCCGGGCTCACGGCTCCCTCCCCGCGGCCGGGCCCCCGTCGGACCGCCCGACGAGCTCGGCCACGATCCGGGCCTCGTCGAACGGCACCTTCCCGTCGCCGAGGTCCTGGTAGT
Organism: uncultured Gemmatimonadota bacterium; assembly: GCA_964479295.1. Lineage (GTDB taxonomy): Bacteria > Gemmatimonadota > Gemmatimonadetes > Palauibacterales > Palauibacteraceae > CAYVFM01. The sequence continues at coordinate 5,298 of CAYZLN010000004.1, read as the reverse complement.
CCTCGTGGCCCTTCCCGCTCAGGAGCACCACGTCCCCCGGCCCCGCCGTCTCGAGCGCCCGGGCGATGGCCTCCCGCCTGTCCAGCACCACGTCCGCGTCGCCGGGTCCCATCCCCTCCGTCACCTGCCGGGCGATCTCCTCCGGGTCCTCCGACCGGGGGTTGTCGGTGGTGACGAAGGCGTGGTCGGCCTCCTCGGCCGCCGCCCGGCCCATGAGGGGCCGCTTCCCCCGGTCCCGGTCGCCCCCGCAGCCGAAGACCAGGAAGAGCCGTCCCCGCTCGGGGCGCAGCTCGACCAGCACCCGGCGCAGGGCCTCGGGGGTGTGGGCGTAGTCGCGGACCACGAGCACGTCCCCCCGGTGCAGCACCTCCATCCGCCCCGGCACCTGGGGCGCGCCGGACAGGAGATCGGCCACCGCCGCGGGCCCCATCCCCTCGGACGTCGCCAGCGCAGCCGCGCCCAGTGCGTTGTGGACGTTGAAGCTGCCGGGCAGGGGAAGCGTCACCTCGGCCGACCCTCCCGGCGCCACGAGCCGCCACCGGGTGCCTCCCTCGACCGCCCGGACCTCCTCGGCCCGGACGTCGGCGTCGCCCCCGACGCCGTACGTGACCGCCCGCCCCCGCGGGAGGTCGATCCCTTCCCACGCCTCCTCGTCGGCGTTCACGGCGCAGACCGCGTCCGGCGCCAGCAGCTCCAGGGCCCGGAGCTTCGCCGCGCGGTAGCTCTCCATGTCGGCGTGGTAGTCCTGGTGTTCCCGGCTGAGGTTGGTGAGGACGAGGCCGGCCAGCTCGACCGCGTCGACGCGCCGCTGGTCCAGGGCGTGGGAGGAGACCTCCATCACGACGCGGTCCGCGCCGGAGTCGCGCAGGCCGGCCAGCGCGGCGGCGAGCCTCACCGGGCCCGGGGTGGTCAGGTCCTGGGGCTTCCGCTCGCCCCCCGGTCGGATCACGCCGAGCGTCCCCAGCGAAGCCGTCGGGCCCAGGGACGAGAGCAGGTGCCGGAGGAGCCAGGCCGTGGTGGTCTTGCCGTCGGTTCCCGTGACCCCCGTCACCCGGAGGTCCCGCGCCGGGTCGTCCACGAAGAGCGCCGCCAGGTGGGCCGCCGCCGCGCGGCTGTCCTCGACCACGACCTGCGGCAGCCCGCCGGCCTCGACCTCGTGCTCCACGACCGCCGCGGCCGCCCCCGCCGACCGTGCGTCGCCGACGAACTCGTGGCCGTCGGCCTCGTGTCCGCGGACGGCGCAGAAGAGCCCGCCCTCCTCCACCTCACGCGAGTCGTCGGCGAACGCCGAGAAGCCCGCCGGGGGCGTGCCCCTCCACCGGGGCTCGAGCCCGTTCTCGCGCAGCCTCTGCTCGACGTCTCGCGCGGACACCAATGCGTCTTCGCTCCTGGCTTCGTCCGTGGCGTGGGGCCCCGCGAGGGGCCCGCTGCCGCCCCCGTCCGGCTCCCGTCCCGCCGCCGTGGAGTGCTCGCCGGGGGCCGTCAGCGGAGGACCACCCGGGCCCCGGGCGTCAGGCGCGCGCCGGGCGCCGGATCCTGGCCGGACACCGGGCCCGACCCTTCGACCCGGGGACGGAGGCCGAGCTCGTGCAGGCGACCGACCGCCGTCCGCAGGGACAGCCCCCGGAGGTCGGGAAGCGTCCGGGCCTCCGGCTCCCGGTCCGGGGCCTCGCGGGCCCGCGTCCCGGCGCCGGCCCCCGGGGTCGACCCGCTCACGGCGAAGACGAACGGCCCCCGGTGGTCCCGGGCGCCGGCGTCCCCTCCGCCCCACGACACCTCGGCGCCCCCCGACGACGGGCCGGGGCCGACGGGCATCGCGACGCCGCGGGTGGCCAGCGCGGCCTGCAGGGTGGAGCGGCTGATCGGCGCCGCCGTGAGGCCGCCGTAGTACTCGCCCTGCGGGTCGTTGAGCTTGATGAGCACGACCAGGCTGGGGTCCTCGACGGGTGTGTACCCGACGAAGGACGCTCCGTACCGCCCGTCCTCGTAGCGCCCCCCCGACGCCACCCGCGCCGTGCCCGTCTTGCCGGCCACCGGCAGCGTCGCCAGCGCCGCACGGGAGCCCGTGCCCCCCTCCACGACCCGGCTCAGCACGCCGTCGACGGCGTCCGCCACGTCCCCGGGCACCACCCGGCGGATGGGCTCGGGGTGTCGGCGACGGACCACCTCGCCGTCCGGGTCGCGCACCTCCCGGACCAGGTACGGGCGCATGAGGACGCCGTCGTTCGCCAGCGCGCCGTACGCGGCGGCGAGCTGGAGGGAGGTGACCGAGACCTCGTAGCCCATGGCGAGGGAGGCCTGGCTGAGCGCCGACCACCGCTCGGGGCGGCGCAGCCTCCCCCCCGACTCGGACGGGTACCCGATCCCCGTCGGGGTGCCGAAGCCGAAGTCCCTCAGGTAGCTGTACTGGAGCCCGGGCTCGAGCCGCCCGGCCAGCTTGGCCGCGCCCACGTTGCTGGAGTACCGCACGACCTCGGACACCGTGAGGGTGTCCCGCGGATGCACGTCCCGTATGACGCGCCCGTGCCGCCGGAGCCTGCCCTCCTCGGTGTCCACCCGCTCGTCCAGCTCCGCACGGTCTTCGGCGAGGAGGCTGGCCAGCAGGAACGGCTTGAGCGTCGACCCCGGCTCGTAGGGCGAGGTGAACGCCCCGACGCCCCCCTGCCCCCCCGCGCGGCGGCTGGCCACCGCCAGGATCTCCCCGGTCTCCGGGTCGAGCATCAGGACGTCGCCGCCGGCGGCCCCCGTCTCCCGCAGGGCGCGCTCCAGGGCGTCCTCGGCGATCCGCTGCAGGTCGGCGTCCAGGGTCAACCGGACGTCCTGCCCGGGCCGCGGGGCGGAGATCTGGGCGTCGGGGAGCCGGTACGTCCGCCCCCGGGCGTCCCTGCGTGCGACCGCCGCCCCCGGCTCGCCCTCCAGGAGGGAGTCCAGGGCCAGCTCGAGGCCCGACGACCCGTGGCCGTCCTCGTCCACGGCGCCCAGGAGGGGACGCGCCAGCGGGCCCTGCGGGAAGACCCGGGACGAGAGCCGCTCGAAGTGGAGCCCCCTGCGCACGGCCGCCTGCAGGCGGTCGCGCTCCTCGGCCGAGACCCTCCGGGGGAGGGCCACCCAGCCGTCGTTCCGCGAGCGGAGCCTGCGCTCCTGGGAGGGGCTCAGCCCCAGCACCCGGGCCACGGCCGACGCCGCCTCCGCCGGGCTCCGGGTCTCGTCCGGGGCCAGGTAGGCCCGGAACTCGTGGGACGCCAGCGCCAGCGGCTCGCCGCTCCGGTCGTAGATGCCGCCGCGGGTGGCGGGGATCTCGGTCCGCGCCCGGTTCTGGGTCCGGGCGATCTCACGCCACTGCTCGGCCTCGGTGAGCTGGAGCTGACCGGCCCGGAAGCCGCACGCCAGGGCGAGGAGGATCCATCCCGCGACGATCACGCGGAGGCGCCGGCGGAAGAGGCGTCCCCTGCGCCGCCCGTCCGTCTCGTCGTGGCTCGTCATCGGCTTCCGCTCCTCTCGTCCCGCCGGGGCGCGTCCGACCGCAGGAATGTGATCTCCTCGTCGCTGGCCGGACGCAGCCCGAGCCGGGACGCGGCCCGGGCGATCCGGTCGCGCGAGCTCAGGGAGTCCACGCGGCGCATGGCCCCGGCGACGCGGCCCCGGGCGACGGCCTCACGCTGCTCCAGCCGGTCGATCTCGTCCGACACGCTCCGGGCCTCCGACCCTCGATCGGCGGCGGCGAGCATGGCGCCGCCCAGGGCGACCGAAGTGGCCGCGACGAAGGCCCGCCGGCCCCAGCGGCGGAGCCGGAAGCGGCGACGCGCCCTGCTCACGACGCCTCCCACGCCCGCAGCTTCGCGCTCCGGGCCCCGGGGTTCGCCCGGACCTCCTCCGGCGAGGGGGTCACCGGGCCGTCGACGACCCGCCGGCCGAGGGGCTCGCCCCGGCAGCGGCACACGGGCAGCCCGGGCGGGCACACGCACGACCGGCTCCATTCCCTGAAGGCGTTCTTGACGATGCGGTCCTCCAGGGAGTGGTAGGAGATCACGACGATACGGCCCTCCTGCGCCAGGCGGTCGCGGATCCGGGGGAGGCCTTCTTCCAGGGCCTGCAGCTCCCGGTTCACGGCGATGCGGACCGCCTGGAAGACGCGGGCCTTGTCCCTGGGCCGCGGCGGACGCCCGAGGGCCCGCTCCAGCGCCTCGACGAGGTCGTCGCTGGTCTCCAGCGGCCGCGCCTCGCGCTGTCGAATCACCTCTCGCGCCAGCCGCCGCCAGCGGCGCTCTTCCGCGTACTCTCGAAACACGCGCCCGAGCTCTTCCTCGGACGCCTCGTTCAGAAAAGCGGCTGCGGGCCTCCGACCGCCGGTTGTCCCGCCCATCCGCATGATTAACGGTGTACCCGGACGGAAGGAGAACCCGCGAGCCGTTGTCTCGATCTGGTGGGACGACACCCCCAGGTCCAGCAGTGCCCCCACCAGACGCTCTGTCTCGAACTCGCTCCGCTCCAGTTGCTCCGGGGCGTCGCGGAAGTCGCCCCGGAGGATCTGCATCCTCTCGTCGAAATCGGCCAGCCGTCCCCGGGCGGCCTCCACGGCCTCGGGGTCCCGGTCCAGCCCCAGGAGCCGCGCCTCCCGCGCGGCCTCCAGGAGGGCCCGGGCGTGCCCGCCTCCGCCCACGGTGCCGTCCAGGAAGAGGCCGGCCCGCGGCCGGAGGTGCGCGAGCACCTCGGCCACCATCACCGGCTCGTGCCCGAACTCCTCGGCGTCCGCCACGGGCGGCCGCCCCGTCAGGCGAAGATCGAGGCCGCCAGCTCCTCGAACTCCTCGTCCGTCCCCTCCGTGCGCTCGTCGAACGTCTCCGGGTCCCAGATCTCGATCTTGTCGAGCGCCCCCACGATGAGTGCCTCGTCCTCCAGGGCCACCTCCTCGCGGAGCCCGTCGGGAATCAGGATCCTCCCCTGGCCGTCCAGGCTCGCGTGTCGGGCGGCCCCGGTCAGCCGGAGCACCCACGGCCGGAAATCCGGGCGCCGCTCCAGCATCTCCCGGAGCTCCTCCTCCACGTCCTGCCACGCGTCCCGCGGGTACAGCGTCAGCGCTTCCGGGTGGAACCGGATCAGGACGAAGCTCTCACCGCCCTCCCGCCGGAAGGGCGCCGGCAGGCTCACCCGCCCCTTGGCGTCCAGCGAATGCCGGTAGCTCCCGAGGAACCCGCTCAACGGTCACCTTGTCCCGGTCTGCGGAGGTTCTTACCACTTCATCCCACTTTCTACCACCAAGCCCCATTGTAGCGACGGCGGCGGGTCGACGTCAAGGGC
>CAYZLN010000003.1:19883-31227 GCA_964479295.1 uncultured Gemmatimonadota bacterium | reverse complement strand
CGTCCTCGCTCTCCGGTCTCTACCCCCGGCACGCCCCGGCGGCCGGACCGTTCACGCCTCCCGGCCGCGGACAGGGCGTCCCCCCCTCCATGCGAAAGCCGTACCGCCGCGCTCCGGGCCGGTCGGGCCCGTGCGTCGCAGGTACGCCGCTGTCCATGGTGGGGGGAGGATTCGAACCTCCGAAGGCTTGAAGCCGGCAGATTTACAGTCTGCTCCGTTTGGCCGCTTCGGTACCCCACCCGTGGCCCGGTCCGATCGACCGTGGACGGAGGATCCGTCCCGGTCGTCGGCCGGCGTGCCGGCGCCCCCGCCGACGGCCCGGAGGCCGGAGGGTCTACCCCCCGCGCCGGACGGCACAGTGAGCTGACGGTGGGACTCGAACCCACAACCTCCGGATTACAAATCCGACGCTCTGCCGGTTGAGCTACGTCAGCAGCCGGAATCCGCCAACATACGCCCCCTGTCCGGGGCTGTCAACGAGCCTCCGACCCCTGCGTCCCGGGCGCCCCCACCGACGGGTCCAGGACCTTCCACTCGGGCCCTTCCGGGGTGTCCTCCAGCGCGATGCCCCGGGCCTCGACCTCGTCCCGGATCGCGTCGGCCCGCTCGTAGTCACCGGCCTCGCGGGCCGCCTCCCGGTCGGCGATCTTCTGCTCCAGCCACGCCCGGAGCTCCGGGTCGATCGACCGCCGCTCCCCCTCCCGCAGGGTCAGGACCCCGAACACCCGGTCGAAGTCCTCCAGGAACGCCAGCGCCGCCTCGGCGTCGTCGGCGGGCGCCCTGTCGTCGACCTCGTCGAGCCGGGCGTTGGCGTCCCGGACGAAGTCGAAGACCGCCGCCAGGGCGCCGCTCACGTTCAGGTCGTCGTCCATCGCGTCCTCGAACCGGGCCCGGGCGCGCCCGGCCGCCTCGCCCAGGGCCCCGCCGCCCCCTCCGGCGCCGGCGTCGCGCACCCGGCGCAGCCGGTCGCGGAACTCCGCGAGGCGCTCGAGCGACCGGTCGGCGTCGTCGAGCCCCTCCCGCGTGAAGTTCAGCTCGGCCCGGTGGTGGGCGCTGAGGAGCAGGTACCGGATCGTCGACGGGCGACGGCCCTCCTCCAGTAAATCGGGAACCGTGTAGAAGTTCCCGAGCGACTTCGACATCTTGCCCCCCTCCACCTGGAGGTGGGCGCCGTGGAGCCAGTAGCGGGAGAACGTCTCCCCGGTGGCGCCCTCGGCCTGGGCGATCTCGTTGGTGTGGTGGGGGAAGACCAGGTCGATGCCCCCGGCGTGGAGGTCCAGCGTCTCGCCGAGGTACGTCATCGCCAGGACCGAGCACTCCACGTGCCACCCCGGCCGGCCCGGGCCCCACGGGGAGTCCCAGGTGGCGACGTCCCCCTCCTCCTCGCGTTCGCCCCCCTTCCACAGCACGAAGTCGCGGGGGTCGTCCTTGGTGTACTCCTCGTCGCCCTCGGTGCGCCCGGCGGTCCGGACGGCCTCCGGGTCCAGGTTCACCATCTCCCCGTAGTCGGGGAAGCTCGAGATGTCGTAGTAGACCGAGCCGTCCGCCTCGTAGGTGTGGCCGTTCTCCTCGAGCCGGCGGATGAGCTCGATCATCTCCGGGACGTGCTCCGTGGCCCGGGGCGTGTGCTCCACCGGCTCCAGGCCCAGGGTCTCCCAGTCCTCGAAGAACGCCTCGGTCACCGGGTCGGTGACCTCGCGGAGCGAGACGCCCTGCTCGACGGCCTCCCGGATCGTCTTGTCGTCGACGTCGGTGAGGTTCATCACCTGCTCCACCTCCCAGCCCTTCCAGCGGAGGTAGCGCCGGAGCAGGTCCTGCCAGGCGAACGTCCGGAAGTTGCCGATGTGGGCGCGGTCGTACACCGTCGGTCCGCAGGTGTACATCTTCACCCGCCCGGGCTCCTGCGGCTCGAACGGCCGCTTCGCGCCTGCGCGGGTGTCGTACAGCCGCAGCGTCATCGTACCCTCCCGTTCGTCCGGATCGGCGCCGCGGAGGTTCGGAGGGGGCGGCGGTCGGGCCGGGCCGCGACGGGCGCTCCGGCCGTCAGCCGCCGGGGCCGGGGTCGGCGCCCGCCCCCGTCGCGGAGCCGGCGTCGAAGGCCTCCCGCCAGGCACGGTACGCTTCGAGCTCCTCCGGGTTCTGCCGCGCCCACCGCCGGAGGCAGCCGCCGAGGCGGGGGTCGCCCAGATCCACCAGCATCGCGGGCAGGTGGCCCGCGCCGCGCGCGAGGGCGAGGGCGTCCAGCGGCGGGAACGCGGGCCCGCCGTAGAGCGTCCTCGTCACGATCCACCCGTCCACGAAGGCCGCCACCGCGTCGACCTCCCGCTGCACGGACTCGCCGCAGCGCGCCGCGGGGGGCGAGCCGCGGATCCCCTCCATCGTCCGGACGGCGTAGGCGTAGTAGGCCCGTCGGGCCTCCCGGTAGTTGGCCGGCACCCGCACCTGCGCCGTCGAGTCGCTCTCCGGGCGGACCGCGTTCCACGGGTACGCCGGGGACGGCTCGGAGGCGGTCACCTCGTCCCCGGTCCCCACGTAGTAGAGGACGTCGGGGTCCTCCTCGAGGATCGTCCCCAGCCGCCGGGTGCGGCGGAGCATCTCCTTCACCGAGTCGGCCGGGAGCACGAGGGTCGGCCCGTCGGGGACCCGCAGCGTGTAGCGGTCGGGCTCGGCCTGGGCCCCGGCGGAGGCCGGGGCGGCCGCGGCGGCGGCGAGCAGGAGAGCCGCCGCCGTCGACCGGTGCGCCGCGCTACCCCTCGTAGGAGGGGAGCGCACCGATCTCCGGGACCGTGTCCCCCCGGGGCTCCAGCCGGTCGAGGAGACCGGCGAACCGCAGGACGTCGTCCCCCGCGTGCCCCAGCAGCTCCTGCTCGCGTCCGAGGACCTGCGCGGAGACGGCGTGGGCCGGGCGCTCGCCGGTCCACGCCTCCTCCACCACGTCCCACCCGAGCTCCTCGGCGATCTGCGTGGCGACGTACGCGCAGCAGAAGATGTCGTCCAGGTACCCGTACGCCCCGACCTGCTCCTCCGGGATCACGTCGTCCGGGCTGACGAGGTAGGCCAGCGCGGCGTCGACCAGAAGCCGCTGGTCCCGGGCCAGCCGGGGGTCGTTCAGGAGGTGCATCATGAGGGAGGCGTACGCGGGGGCCAGCAACACCACGTCGCGGAGCGCACCCCCGTATCGGGCCACCTGGTCCTTCAGCACGTCGATGAAGTCGGACACGGGCTGGCTGCTCCCCTGGCTGTGGCGCCGCTCGGTCGGGCGCCGGTGTCTCGCTCGGGCGATGTCGCGGCCGCGGCGCGCGCCGGGTCGACCCGGGCTCGCGTTGGGGCCTACCCCGTCTCGGCCCGCTCCGTTCCCGGGAATCCCCCGCCGCACGCGGAAAGATAGATCGTCGCCGGCGAGCCGCCAAGCGTCCCCCGGCTCACTCGACGGTCACGCTCTTGGCCAGGTTCCGGGGCTGGTCGACGTCGCAGCCGCGGATGACGGCGATGTGGTAGGCGAGGAGCTGGAGCGGGATCGAGGTGAGGACGGGCTGGAGCATCTCCACGGTCTTCGGCACGGTGACGAGGTGCTCCACCTTGTGGGCCAGCTCCTCGTTGCCCTCCGACGTGACCGCCACGATCCGGCCGCCCCGGGTCTTCACCTCCTCGACGTTGGAGAGCACCTTCGAGTAGACCGAGTCGTCCGGGGCGATGACCACCACCGGCATGTCCTCGTCGATGAGGGCGATGGGGCCGTGCTTCATCTCCGCCGCCGGGTACCCCTCTGCGTGGACGTAGCTGATCTCCTTGAGCTTCAGCGCCCCCTCCAGCGCCACCGGGAAGTTGAAGCCCCGCCCGAGGTAGAGGAAGTTCGGCGCGTCGGCGTACGCCTCGGCCACCTCCCGGATCCGGTCCTCCTGGGAGAGCACCTTCTGGATCTGCTCCGGCAGCCGGCGGAGGGCGTCGACGATCTCGCGGCCCTGGAGCACCGAGACCCCGCCCCGCTTCCGGCCGAGCATGAGGCTGAGGAGCGCCAGCACCGTGAGCTGGCCGGTGAAGGCCTTGGTCGAGGCCACCCCGATCTCGGGCCCGCTGTGCGTGTACACGCCGCCGTCGGTCTCGCGGGCGATCGTCGAGCCGACGACGTTCACGATCCCCATGGTGGTGGCCCCCCGCCGCTTGGCCTCCCGCATCGCCGCCAGCGTGTCCGCGGTCTCCCCGGACTGCGAGATGGCGATCACCACCGTGTCCTCGTCGATCACCGGGTTCCGGTAGCGGAACTCGGAGGCGTACTCCACCTCGACGGCGGTGCGGGCGTACTCCTCGAGCATGTACTCGCCGACGAGCCCGGCATGCCAGCTCGTGCCGCAGGCCGTCAGGATCAGCCGGTCGGCGCCGTCCAGGGCGTCCGCGATCTGGTTGAGCCCCCCGAGGCGGGCGGTGCCCTCCTCCTCGAGAAGCCGCCCGCGCATGGCGTCCCGGACGGTCTCGGGCTGCTCGTGGATCTCCTTCAGCATGAAGTGCTCGAAGCCGCCCTTCTCGATCTCCTCCAGGTCCCAGGAGATCCGCCGCACCTCCTTCTCGATGGGCCGGGGGGGTCGGTCGGCGCTCCAGCCCCGGACGTCGAGGGTCTGGAACCCGTCCCGCTCCAGCACGGCGAGCTCGCCGTCCTCCAGGTAGATGACGCTCCGGGTGTGGCCGAGGATCGCCGCCACGTCCGACGCCAGGAAGGTCTCGCCGTCGCCGTCCTCCGAGACGCCGAGGAGGAGCGGGGAGCCCTGCCGCGCCGCCACGATCTTGTCCGGGTCCCGGGCGCTGACCACGGCCAGCCCGTAGGTGCCCTCGACCTGGGTGAGGGCGGCCGCCACGGCCTGCTCCAGGTTGTCCTCGAAGGCCTCCTCGATGAGGTGGGCCATCACCTCGGTGTCCGTCTCGCTGCGGAACTCGTGCCCCAGCTCCTCGAGCTTCTGCCGGAGCACGTCGGCGTTCTCGACGATGCCGTTGTGGATGATCGCGATGTCGCCGGAGCAGTCCAGGTGGGGGTGGGCGTTCCGCTCGTTCGGCGCCCCGTGCGTGGCCCACCGGGTGTGGGCGATCCCCAGGGTGCCGGACGCCGGCTCGTCGGAGACGTGCCGGCGGAGCCCCTCGATCTTGCCCGAGCGCTTCCGGATCTGCAGCCCGTCGCCGTCCATGACGGCGATCCCGGCCGAGTCGTAGCCGCGGTACTCCAGCCGCTTCAGCCCCTCGAGCAGCAGGGGCGTGGCTTCCTCCATGCCCACGTAGCCCACGATTCCGCACATCTTCAGTCCCCTTCGTCGTCCTCGTCGTCCGTCCCCGCCGCCGTGGCGATCCGCTCCAGCGCCCGGGCCGTCAGCCGCTCCGCCTCCTCGGCGGAAGGGGCCTCCGCGATCACCCGCACGATCGGTTCGGTCCCCGACGGGCGGACGTGCAGCCACGTCCGCTCGTCGGGCCAGTCCAGGCGCAGGCCGTCCTGCCGGTCCTCCAGCGGGTCGCCCCCGGCCGAGGAGGCCAGCTCCCGGTAGACGTCCTCGAGGCCGCCCTCCGGGCGGGGCGCCGTGCGCTTCGAGATGTGGTACCGGGGGAGCTCGTCGACGAGCTCCCGGAGGGTGGCGCCCCGACGGGCCAGACAGGCCAGCACGAGAGCCGCCGCCACCGGGGCGTCCCGGGTGAGGTGGAGGGCGGGGAGCATCACCCCGCCGTTGCCTTCCCCGCCGATCACCGCGTCGACCTCCCGCATCCTGCGTGCCACGTTGGCCTCGCCCACCGGGGCCAGGTGGACCTCGCCGCCGGCCCGCTCGACGACGTCGGCGATGGCGCGGGACGAGGAGAGGTTCGTGACCGCGGCGCCGGGCCGCAGGGCCAGCACGTGGGCCGCGGCCAGGGCCAGCGTCCGGTCCTCCCCCACCGGCTCGCCGTCCCCGTCGACCAGCGCGAGACGGTCGCCGTCGGGGTCCACCGCCATCCCCAGCTCCGCCCCCGTCTCCCTCACCGTGTCGCCGAGCCCGCCGAGGTTCTCCGGGCGGGGCTCCGGGTCCCGCGGGAAGGCCCCGTCGGGCTCCAGGTCCCTGCCCTCCACCCGGCAGCCGAGCCGCCCGAGGAGCTCCGTCATGACCGGCCCCGCCGCGCCCCGGACGGTGTCGAGGGCGACGTGGAAGCCGCGCCGGGCCACGGCCTCCGTATCGAGGACGTCCAGCCCGAGGATGCGCCCGACGTGATGGTCCACCGCCCCGTGTCCCTCCTCGCGGCCGCCGAGGCCGTCCCACGCCGCCCAGCGGGGGCCCGACTCGTAGACCTCCTGGACCGCCCGCCCCTCCTCCGGGCTGACGAACTCGCCCTCGGCGCTGGCCAGCTTGAGCCCGTTCCACTCGGCGGGGTTGTGGGACGCGGTGACGATCATCCCCCCCTCCGCGCCGGGGTCGTCCTGGACCGCCAGGAGCGCCGTCGGCGTGGCCGCCACCCCCAGGTCCCGCACCGAGCAGCCCGCCGCCCGGAGGCCCGACGCCACCGCGTCCGCCAGGAGGGGGCCGGAGACGCGGCTGTCGCGGGCCAGCAGCACGCGCGGCCGGCCCGCGGCGTCCCGGGCGACCCGGCTGCCGAACGCACCGCCGTAGCGGGCCGCCACCGCGGGGTCCAGGCTCGTCCCGACCACGCCGCGGATGCCCGAGGCGGAGACGATGAGGTCGCTGGGTTCGCGCGCCATCTGCCCGGTGCGAGGGGAGAGGAGGAGGACCGACGAGGGGCCCCGGGCCGGAGTCCGGTCGCCCCGGTCCGCGCCCCCCGGAAGACTACGCCCCGGCGTCGGACGGCGTCAACGCGTCTCCGCGTCCGCGTCGCCCCCCGGGCCGGGCCGGCCACCCCGCCCGCCGTACGCGAGGAGCGCCATCCTCCGCATGACCGAGCGCACCGCCTCGGGCGCCACCGTCCTGACGGCGATCCCCCGTCCCCACCGCGCCGGGCTGCCGGTCCGCCGGAGGTGCCCGGACGAGCCCCGCTTCACGGAGCCGACGACGTCGGCCAGGAGATGGACCGGCTTGAAGCGGAAGAGGAGGTCGACCCGGCGGGCGCGGGCTCGGACCTCCATCGGCTCGACGTCGAGGCGTCGGCAGAGGGCGATGATCTGCGACTCCACCGCGAGCACGTCCCCGGGCGGCAGGAGGGGGAGCCCGTCGAGGGTGGTCCAGGACGCGCGGGCGTAGAGCCGATGCACCGAGGGTTCGCGGTCCTCGGGGGCGGCACGGCCCGGCCCCGGGAGGCGCGGGTCGGCCCCCGGGGGCACGGGGACCCGGGACGGGACGGGCTCGGAGGCGGACATGGGGCAGCGTGGGCGGCGGCCTCAAGGCGGGGTCAACGCGCCGGCGGCACGGTGTCGCGGAGCGTCCGGCCCTCCTACTTTTCCGGCGTCGGCCGTGGCCCCGCCCCCGCCCCGGCCGCGCCGCCGGGGCGGGGGCGGCAGGTCGGCCGTCCTCCCGTCACGACCACCTCAGTCCCCCCGGAGGCGATGACGACGCGCAGAGACGACGGCTTCGGCACCCGCGCCATCCACGCCGGCCAGCGGCCCGACCCGCGGACCGGCGCCGTGATGACGCCCATCTACCAGACCTCGACGTACGTCCAGGACGGCGTCGGGCGTCCCCGCGAGGGCCACGAGTACGCCCGGGTCACCAACCCCACGCGTCGGGCCCTGGAGGACAACCTGGCCGGCCTGGAAGGCGGGCGCCACGGGGCGTGCTTCGCGTCCGGGCTGGCGGCCATCGAGGCCGTGCTCAAGGCCACGTGCGAGGCCGGCGACCGCGTGGTCTGCGGCGCCACGGTGTACGGGGGGACGGAGCGGATGTACCGGACCGTGTGGGACGCCTTCGGGCTGGACTTCGACTTCGTCGACACCTCCCGGCCCGAGGAGCTGGAGGCGGCCGTCGGGCCCGACACGCGGCTGGTCCACGTCGAGACGCCCACCAACCCCCTGATGGGCCTCACGGACCTGCAGGCGTGCGCCGAGGCGACCCGGGAGGCCGGGGCCCTCCTCTCGGTCGACAACACCTTCGCGACCCCGGCCCTCCAGCGCCCCCTCGAGCTGGGCGCCGACCTGGTGGTGCACTCGACCACGAAGTACCTGAACGGCCACAGCGACGTCGTGGGCGGCGCCGTGGTCACCGACTCCGACGACCTCGCCGAGGCGCTGCGGTACCAGCAGAAGTCCACCGGAGGCGTGCCCGGGCCCATGGACTGCTGGCTCGTCCTCCGGGGGGTGAAGACCCTCCACGTCCGGATGCGGGCCCACTGCGACAACGCCGAGCGGGTCGCCGGCTTCCTCGACGACCGGCCGGAGGTCGAGGAGGTGCTCTACCCCGGGCTCCCGGACCACCCGCAGCACGACCTGGCCCGCCGCCAGATGGACCGCTTCGGGGGCATGATCAGCGTGAGGACCGGCTCGGCCGAGAGGGCCCGGCGCCTCGCCGAGGGGACGCGGATCTTCGCGCTGGCCGAGAGCCTCGGCGGGGTGGAGAGCCTCGTCTCGGTGCCGGCCGCCATGACCCACGCCTCCGTGCCCGAGGAGCGCCGCCGGGAGATCGGGCTCACCGACGGCCTGGTCCGGCTCTCCGTGGGCATCGAGGACGGCGACGACCTGGTGGCCGACCTGGAGCGGGCGCTGGACGCCCTCTGAAGCCCGGCCTCCCGGCGCTCCCGGGTCCGCCGGGCCCGGGCGCCCCCCGCGTCCCGGCCGCGGAAACCCGGAGCGGACGGGACGCGTAGGGAGGGGCGAGCCGACGTCCGCCCGCCCCGACAGGAGGAGCCATGACGGACCGACCGACCGAGAGGGCCCGGGCCCGCCGGGTCCTGGACGGGATCGCCCCGAGGGCCTGGGAGCACCCCGCCGACCGGGCCGCCCTGAACGCCGTCCGAAAGCTGCCCGCCTTCGACGTGGCGCTCAGGAAGGTGTTCGGGATCTTCGGCGAGCGGTCGCTGCGCCTGGCCTTCCAGGCCAACGCCGTGCAGGTGACGGAGGACCAGTACCCCTGGATCCACGAGCGGCTGGAGCGGGTCTGCCGGGTGCTGGACGCGGAGACGGTCCCCGAGCTCTACGTCTCCCAGGACCCGGTGGCGAACGCCGGAGCGCTCGGGATGGACGACCCCTTCGTCGTGCTGAACAGCTCGCTGGTGGAGGTCCTGTCGCCGGACGAGCTGGAGGCCGTCCTCGGCCACGAGGTGGGCCACGTGATCAGCGGGCACGCCCTGTACCGGACGCTCCTCGTGCTGCTGCTGCGGCTCTCCCTCTTCCGGTATCCGCTGGCGGGGGTGGCCGCCCGGCCCGTCCTGTACGCCCTCCTCGAATGGTACCGGAAGAGCGAGCTCTCCGCCGACCGGGCCGGGCTCCTGTCGGTGCAGGACCCCGAGGCCTCGATGGGGGCCCTGATGAAGCTCGCCGGGGGGACGCGCGGCGAAGAGCTCGACCTCGACGCCTTCGTGGAGCAGTCCCGCCGCTACCGGGAGGACGACGACGTCCTCGACTCCGTCTACAAGGCCCTCAACGTCCTGGGCTCGACCCACCCGTTCGCCGTGGCGCGCGTGGCCGAGCTGGAGGCGTGGATCGAGAGCGGGGCGTACGAGCGGATCCTGACCGGGGAGTACCCGGTCCGGGGCGAGGAGGACGACCGGCCGTACCGCGAGGACCTCGCCGAGGCGATGAGCGGGTACACGGACTCGGCCCGGGAGATCTTCGACCAGGTGGACGCCGCCGTCGACCGCCTGCGCCGGCGCGTGAGCGAGGCGTGGAGAGGCGAGCGCGGCTTCCACGGAGAGGACGAGGGCCCGGACCGCCCCGACGCCGGAGGCTGAACCCCGGCGGTCCGCACGGCGCCGCGCGTCGGGCCCGGCGGCGCCCCCCCGAGCGAAGACACGGGGCCGCCGGGTCCACGCGCGACCGGCCGCCGCGCCGGAGGCGCCGGCTTGCGGCGCCCGCACGCCCGAAACATCATCCGGGCCGGGGCGGGGGATCCCGGCCCGAGGGCCGGGCGGACGCCGCCCCCTCCGCCTCCGTCGACCGGCCGCCCTCTCACCTCATACCCGCTCCTCGCCCATGAAGCTACTCGTCGTCGGCGGCGGGGGCCGCGAGCACGCCCTCGCCGCCAGGCTCCGTCGCGACGCCCCCGACGCCCGGATCTTCGTCGCGCCCGGCAACCCGGGCACGGCCGGGGTGGCGACGAACGTGCCCCTCGCGGCGGGGGCCGTCGAGGAGCTGGCGGACTTCGCCGCCGACCGGGACGTCGACCTGACCGTCGTCGGGCCGGAGGCGCCGCTCGCCGCGGGGGTGGTCGACGCCTTCGCGGAGCGGGACCTCCCGATCTTCGGCCCCACGGCGGACGCGGCCCGGATCGAGGCCTCCAAGGCCTTCGCCGACCGCCTCATGGAGGCCCGCGGGATCCCCACCGCCCGCTTCCGCGTCTTCACCGACCCGGCGGAGGCCCGGGCCCATCTCACCGACCGCGGCGCCCCGGTCGTGGTGAAGGCGTCCGGGCTGGCCGCGGGCAAGGGGTCGTACGTCTGCGGAACCGTGGAGGAGGCCCACCGCGCGGTGGAGGAGGTCATGGTCGACCGCCGGTTCGGCGAGGCCGGCGACGAGCTCGTCGTCGAGGAGTTCCTCGAGGGCCGGGAGCTGTCGGTCTTCTTCCTGACCGACGGGGAGAACGCCGTGCCGCTGCTGCCGTCGCGGGACCACAAGCGCCTGGAGGAAGGCGGCGAGGGCCCGAACACCGGAGGGATGGGCGCCTACGCGCCGGTGGCCGACGGCACCCCGGAGCTCGTGGAGGAGGTCCGGTCGCGGATCGCCGTCCCCGCCCTGGCGGCGCTGGCCGACCGGGGCTCCCCGTACCGGGGGTTCCTGTACGCCGGCCTGATGCTCACCGACGACGGCCCGAAGGTGGTGGAGTTCAACTGCCGGCTCGGCGACCCGGAGGCCCAGGTCGTCCTTCCCCTCATGGAGTCGTCGCTCCTGGAGCCGATGGCGACGGTGGCCCGGGGCGGGAGCCTCGCCGGGTGGTCGCCGGCGTTCGACGGCCGGTCGGCCCTGATCACCGTGCTGGCGAGCCGCGGCTACCCGGTCGACTACGAGACCGGGTTCCCGATCGAGATCCCCCCCGACGTGGAGGGCCCGGACGTGCACGTCTACCACGCGGGGACCGACCGGAGGGACTCGCGGCTCGTCACGGCCGGCGGCCGCGTGCTGGGGGTGGTCGGCCTCGGGGAGGACCTGCCGGAGGCCGCCGGGCGGAGCCGGGACGGAGCGGAGCGCATCCGGTTCGAGGGGAAGCAGTGGCGCCGGGACATCGGCCGGCGGGAGGTCTCG
>CAYZLN010000003.1:11039-19783 GCA_964479295.1 uncultured Gemmatimonadota bacterium | reverse complement strand
TGACCGGTGCCGGAGCTGCCGGAGGTCGAGACCATCCGCCGGGCGCTCGCCCCGCGGGTGGAGGGCCGGAGGATCGACGACGCGGGCGTCCGTCACGCGGACATCCTGATGAACCTCCCCTCGGAGGCGGCGTTCGCCGAGCGGGTCGTGGGGCGCCGGGTCGAGGAGGTGGCGAGGCGCGCGAAGTTCCTGCTCTTCCGGCTGTCGGGAGGTGACGTGCTGGAGGTGCAGCTCAGGATGACCGGGCGGTTCGTCCTCCGGGAGGACCGGCCCGACCCCGGGGAGTACGACCACCTGGCCGCCCGGCTGGTCCTCGACGACGGACGCAGCCTCTGGTACGACGACGTGCGTCGGCTCGGGGGCTTCAGGGTCCTCGCCTCCGGGGAGTGGCGGCGCCGCGAGGCGGAGCTCGGCCCCGAGCCCCTGGCCGACGACTACCGCCCGGCGGCCCTGGGCCGGGAGCTGGAGGGCCGCCGGGCGCCGGTGAAGAACCTGCTGCTGGACCAGCGCCGCGTGGCGGGGGTGGGGAACATCTACGCCTGCGAGTCCCTCCACCGGGCCGGCCTCGACCCCCGGCGGCCCGGCGGCGCCCTGGAGGAGGACGAGGTCGGGCGCCTCCACGGCGCCCTCCGGTCCGTGCTGTCCCGGGCCCTCGATCGGGGCGGCACGACGCTGCGGGACTACCGGACGCCGGACGGCGGCGCGGGCCGGTTCCAGCGCTCCCTGTCCGTCTACGGGCGCGACGACGAGCCCTGTCGCCGCTGCCGGGACCGGGTCCGGCGCATCGTCCAGGCGGGCCGGAGCACCTACTTCTGTCCCGGCTGCCAGGCGTGACCCCGGGCCGCCCCCCGGTTCGCCCCGCCCCGGTCCGGGGCGCCCGGGGCCCGCGGTCAGCCCCCCAGGTCCAGGTGACGGACCGAGGGCTCGCCGTCCCGGACGGTCACCGCCGCCACGCTCACGGGCTTGCCCGTCCGCCTCGGCCCGGCGCTGCCGGGGTTCAGGACCAGCGTGCCCTCTTCACGGCCCAGGGACGGGACGTGGGAGTGGCCGTGCACGATCAGGTCGGCCTCCGGGAAACGGCCCGGGAGCTCGGCGTAGTCCCGGACCTGGTGGCCGTGGACGAGGGCGAAGGCGAGCCCGGCGATCTCCCCCTCCACGCACTCCTCGGTCGCGGCGCGCACCTCCGGCCCGTCGACGTTCCCCCAGACGGCGTCCACCGGCGCCAGGACCTCCAGCTCGGTGAGGATCGCGGGCTCGCCCACGTCCCCGGCGTGGAGGATCCGGTCCACGTCCTCGAAGGCCCCGTAGACCGACGAGCGCAGGAGGCCGTGGGTGTCCGAGATGACCCCGATCCGGGTCGCGTTCGTGTCGTCCATGCCGTGCCCCTCTCCGTGTTCGGCCCCGGCGCCGGTCCCCCGCGGCCCGCGCCGTCCCCCGGACGGGCGGCGGCCCCGGCGCCGTCGCGCCGTCGCGCCGGCCGCTCCGTCCGGCGAAACCCGCCCCGTCCGGCCGTCGTAGGGAACGAGAGGGCGGGACGCGACCGGCCCGGCCCGAGGCGGTCGGCCCCCGCGTCCCGCCGGGAGGCCTCGTCCCATCCACGGCCCGCGGACCGGTGAGCTACGACGATCGGAGCGACAGGAAGCTCGTCGAGCTGTGCCTCGACGGGGACGAGCGCGCCGCCCGCGAGCTCGTGGAGCGCTTCGAGCGGCCGGTCTTCTCGCAGGTCCACCGCATGGTCCGCGACCCCGAGCTCGCCGAGGACCTCGCTCAGGAGGCCTTCGTCCGCGCCTTCGACAAGCTCGACCAGTACGACGCGTCCTACAAGTTCTCCTCCTGGCTCTTCAAGATCGCCCACAACCTGACCATCGACCACCTCCGGAAGAAAGAGCTCGACACGGTCTCCATCCACGGGGCGCCCGACGCGACGACGGAGGACGAGCAGGAGGCCACGGCCGTGACGCTCGAGTCGCGGCAGGAGCGTCCGGACGAGCGCTTCGAGGCCCGGCAGCTCGGCTCCGAGATCGAGGACGCCGTCGCCGAGCTCCGACCCGCCTATCGGGAGGCGGTCCTGCTGCGGCATGTTCAGGGTCGGGCGTACGAGGAGATCGCCGAGATCATGGACGTCCCGCTGGGCACCGTGAAGACGTACATCCACAGGGGCCGGAACGAGCTCAAGGAGAAGCTCGCACACCTGCGGGGGACCTGAAACTCGCCGCGGCGCTCCCCCGTAGGGAGCCACGAGAGACGAACCACACGGGTGACGACATGACCGACGAGAGCCGACATCTGACGCAGGAGGAGCTGGAGCTCTTCCTGCCGCGTCTGCGCCGACAGGACGGCGCCGGGGAGCCCGACGAGGGCCTCCACGGCCACCTGGAGACGTGCGGACGCTGTCGGGAGAGGCTGGAGGACCTGCGGTCGCTGGACTCCACGCTCGCCGCGCTGCCGTCCCTGGAGCCGTCGCCCGGGTTCACCGAGACGGTGATGTCCCGGGTCACGCTGCCGGCGCCCTGGTACCGACGGCTGTGGAACGCGGCCGTCGAGCGCTGGCTCCTGGCGGCGCTCGCGGTGCTCGGGGCCGGGGCCACGGGCGGGTTCGGGGCGTGGATCGCCCTCCGCCCGGACGTCTCGCTCGGCGGCCTGACCGACCTCGTTCTGGAGCGTGTCTCCGCCCTCTTCTGGACGCTGCTCGTGAACCTCGGCCGGCTGCTCTGGGAGTCCGGGCTCCCGGCCACGGTGCGGGCCCTGGCCGGCTCGGTCGAGCTCGTGGAGGCGGCCGCGGCCATGGCCGCGCTGACGCTGACGGCGCTCGGGGCGGGCTGGCTGATGATCCGGCTCATGACGGCCTCGCCGCCGCGACCGCGGGGGGCGAGAGGATGACGGACCGGCATACGACACCACGGGGGACGACGATGACGACGACCCGACGGACGCCGCTCGGCCCGCGCCCGGTCGCGCCCGTCCTGGCGGCCCTGGCGCTCGCCGCCTTCGCCGCTCTGCCGGCGTCGGCGGAGGCCCAGACCGCGGCGCCCGAGATCGCCGAATCCACCATCTCCGTGGGCTCGGGGGCCGCCTCGCTGGAGCTCGAGCTGGAGGACGGCGGCGCCCACACCGTCGAGTTCCGGGACGGCCGGGTCCGGTTCGACGGCGAGGAGCTCGGCACGTACGAGCCGGGCGGCGCCCTGGAGCGCTCCTGGCGCGACCTGCTGGCCGCCGCCACGCGGGAGTCGCCCGCCTTCGAGATGACGGCCGAGCGCCTCCGCGGCTGGGACCCGCCGGCCGACGGGCCCTCGGCCTCGACGGCCGCGGAGCTGACCGAGCGGCTGGACGAGATCCTCCGCGCCGAGCCCACCGCCCGGGCGGACGACACGGTCTCGATGGAGGGGCCGGGCGGGGACGCCGTCTCCCTCGCCCCCGGGCGGCTCTCCTTCGAGCGGCTCGCCGAGCGGCTCGGCCGGCTGCAGGGCGCCCTCGACCGCCTGGGCTCGGAGGCCCGGGAGGCCGGGGAGGACCTGGCCCTGGTGGTCCACGACGACTACGAGATCGCCGAGGGGCGCACGGTGGACGGCAACCTGGCCCTGCTCGGGGGCGACCTCGCCCTCCGGGGCTCGGTGCGGGGCGACGTCCTGGTCCTGGACGGCACGCTGACCCTCGAGCCGACGGCCCGCGTCGACGGCGACGTCCTGCAGGTGGGGGGCGACGTCGAGCGGGAGGGCGGCACGGTGACGGGGGAGCTCCTCTCCGTCCGGGCGCTGGACGGCGAGGCGGGCCCTCCGGCGGAGGCCGCCGACGGGCGGGACTTCGAGGACCGCGTCGAGGAGAGGGTCCGGGAGCGGGTCCGCGAGATCCGCGACCGGGGGGATCGCGGCTTCGTCGGCGGGATCCTCCGGAACGTCGGCCGGGCGGTGGGCGGCGTCGTCGGCTGGATCGGGGTCTTCCTCATGCTCGGGCTGGCCGGGGTCCTGGCGGTCTACTTCGCACGGCCCCGCCTCGAGGTGGTGGCGGACACCGCGCGCCACGCCTTCGGCCGGTCCTTCGGCGTCGGGCTGGCCGGCGGGTTCCTCTTCTTCCCCGTGCTCCTGATCCTGGTCGTGGCGGTGATCACCTGGCTGGTGGTCCCGTTCTACCTCATCGCGGCGGCGCTGGCGCTGCTGGGCGGCCTGCTGGCGGTGGGCCACGCCGCCGGTGAGATGCTGGCCCGCCGGCGGTTCCGGTACGAGTGGATGGAGCGGCTCCGGCGGTCGAACTCGTACTACTACGTCCTGAGCGGGCTGGCGGCGCTCCTGCTGCCCTTCGCCCTGGCCGAGGCGCTGCACCTCTTCGGCTCGTGGCTGGCCCCGCTGCAGGGGTTCATCCTCTTCGTGGCGTCCACCGTCCTCTCCGTGGCGGCGATCACGGGCTTCGGGGCCGTCCTCCTCTCCCGCGCCGGCGAGCGGTCCGACTACGCGCGGCCCGGCGGCGGCCCGGCGGCGGCCGAGGAAGGGGGCGTCCGGTGACCGCCCGACGACGCGCCGACGGCATCCCGGCGGTCCTCCTCGCCCTGGCGGTGGCGCTCGCCCTGACCCCGGCCGCCGCCTCCGGCCAGGAGTGGATCGAGATGACGACCGCGCGCCAGGTGTCCGGCGTGGAGACGCTGACCGTGGACGTCGTCTACGGGGCCGGGCGGCTGAGCGTGGGGCCGGCCGACGAGGGCCTCCTGTACCGGGCCCGGATGCGGTACGACGCCGCGAGCTTCCGCCCCGTCCGGGAGTTCGAGCGCACCGACGGCGGCGCCCGGGTCCGCCTCGGCGTCAGGGGCGGCGAGGGGATCGAGGACCTGGACATCGACGCCGAGATGGACTGGGACTTCCCCGACATGAGCCCCTTCCAGTTCCGGGACCTGGAGGGGATGAACCGGCGCGGCGACCGGTCGGGCGAGATGGAGGTCGGCCTCCCCCGGAGCGTGCCCACCGACCTGCAGCTCCGGGTCGGGGCGGCCGAGAGCACGATGGAGCTGGGCGGGCTCCCCCTCCGGAGCCTGCGCATCACCACCGGCGCCAGCGAGACCGTCGTCTCCTTCGACCGCCGGAACCCCTCCGTGATGGAGACGCTGGAGGTGAAGGCGGGGGCCGCGTCCCTCGAGATCCGCGGGCTCGGTCACGCCCGGGCCCGACACGTGGACGTGGAGAACGCCGTCGGGGAGGTGACGCTCGACCTCTCCGGGCGCTGGACGGCGGACGCCACCGCCTCGGTGAAGACCGGCGTCGGGACCGTCACCCTGCGGGTCCCCTCCGACCTCGGCGTGAAGGTGGACCGGCAGACGCTCCTGAGCTCCTTCTCCGGGCTCGGCCTCGAGGAGGCGGACGACGGGACCTACCGCACGGACAACTGGGAGACGGCCGACCACCGCCTCGAGCTGGACGTGGAGGCGGCGTTCGGGTCGATCGACATCGAGCGCACGCCCTGACCGGGCCGCGCCGGGACCCGTCCACCGGGCGGAGGGGCGCGGTCGTCCACCCTCCTCGGCGGCCGCCCCGCCGCGGGTCGGCCCGCCGTCAGCCCCCCGCCCGCCGCACCTCCACCGGCTCGCCGCGCCCGAGCCCGAGGACGTCCGCGGCGCTGGCGTCCCGGACGCAGATCTCGAGCGTGCCGCCGGACCCGCGGACGAGGACGGGGTCTCCCGGCTCGACGGCCGCGAAGCTCGACCCGAGGGCGCGGATCTCGTGGTCCCCCGCCACCGCCACGGGGCTCTCCGGCAGCCACTCCGACGGGATGTCGGTGATCAGGTTCCCGAACCGGTCCACGTGGACCACGCGTCCCCGCAGGGCCTCCGGGCCGCGCTCCGGCGCCGGGACGGGGAGGCGGACCAGGCTCCCGGCCCCGAGGGACGGGCCGAGGCCGGCCGGGTCGCCCCCCGCCGCCAGGTGGCCGGCGGCGGGGGCGAAGAGGTCCCGGCCGTGGAACGTGTCCGAGAAGGGCTCGAGCCCCACCCGGTCGGGGTCCAGCTCCCGGGCGGCCTCGACCTCGCCGGAGGCCAGCGTCAGGAGGCCGTTGTCGGGCGCCACGAGCCACCGGCCGGCGATGCGGACCGCGGCCGCCCGGCGATCCGTCCCGACCCCCGGATCGACCACCGCCAGGTGGACCGTCCCCAGGGGGTAGCGGGACCACACCCGGGACAGCGTCCAGGCCCCGGCCCACACGTCCCCCGGCGGGACGTCGTGGGTGACGTCCACCAGCCGGGCGGAGGGCGCCCGCTCCAGGACGACCCCCTTCATCTCGCCGACGTAGCCGTCCCGGGTGCCGAAGTCCGAGGTCAGCGTGACGATGGACACGGCTCGACCCCCTTTCCGTGCGTGACGCGGCCCGCCCCCCGGCGACGCCCGCCGGCCTCCGGGCGGACGCCCGGCGGGCCGGCGGCGGGGGGCGGAGCCGTCCTCACACCTCGCGTCCGCGCCATCTCCCGCTTCGCCAGATCCACGCCAGCACCGCCCCCCGCCCCATCGTGGTCCCGCTGATGGACCACCAGATGCCGGCGAGGCCGAGCGCGCCCGACAGGCCCGCGGCCAGCGGCAGCCGCGCGACGACGAGGACCATGGAGACGGCCATGGGCAGGAGCGTGTAGCCCGCCCCGCTCATCGCGTTCTCGAGCACCAGATGGACCGCCATGAAGACCTGCGCGGCCGCGACGATCCGCAGGTAGCCGACCCCGTCCCGGACCACCGCCGGGTCGTCGGTGAAGGCGCTCATGATGAGCTCCGGCCACAGGAGGAAGGCGGCCCCCACCGCCGCCGTCACGCCCGCCGCGAAGACGGCGGCCGAGCGGCCCGACCGCCGGGCCCGCGCCGGGGACCGGGCCCCGAGGTTCTGGCCCACCGCCGTCGCCGCCGCCGTGCCGAAGCCCACGCACGCCGTGTAGCTGAGCGACTCGACCTTGTGGCCCACCCCCAGCGCGGCCAGCGCCGAGGTGCCGAAGTCGCTCGTGTAGCGGGTGAGGAAGACGTAGACGAGGGAGAAGACCGCGCCCTCCGCCGCCACCGGCGTCCCGATCCGGACGATCCGTCGGAGCCGGTCCGCCACCGGCCGGGCCCGCTCGATCAGCCCTCTCCGGGCGAGCAGGAGGAAGCCGCCCGCCGCCCCGAGCGCACGCGTCAGGAGGGTGGCCAGGGCCGCCCCCTGGATGCCCAGCGCCGGCAGCGGCCCCCACCCGAGGATCAGCGCCGGGTCGAGGACGAGGTTCGCCGTCACCGCGACGCCCAGAAGCCAGAAGGGCGTGCGGGTGTCGCCGGCCGCCCGGAAGGCCGCGTCCATGACGAAGTAGGCGAAGACGATCGGCAGCCCGGCGAGATAGACCGCCAGGTACCCCGCCCCCTCCACGGTGACGTCGGCCGGCGTGTCCATGATCCCGAAGAGGGGCCCCAGCCCCCAGAGGCCGGCCGCGCCGACCGCCAGCGAGAGCCCCAGGGCGAGCAGGAGGGCGTGGTGGCCGACCTCGGCGGCCCGCCCGGGGCGGCCCTCCCCGTGGCGCCGGCTCGCCACCGCCGTGAGGCCGGTGGCCGGGAGCTGCGCCAGGGCGAGGACGGCCCAGACCGCGAAGCCGCCGGTGGACACCCCGGCCAGCGCGGCCGGGCCGAGCCCCCGGCCGACCCAGAAGGTGTCGGTGATGTTGAAGACCGTGTGCAGGAGGGCCGACGCCACCGCCGGGCCGGCGAGGCGGAGGACGGCCGACCGGACCGACCCCGTGGTGGGGTCGACGGAGGGCCCGGGGGTCCGGGCCGACGTCAGCCCTCGTCCGGGCCCCGCGTCCCCGGGCCGGCGGCGGCGCGGGCGGCGTCCGGGGCGCCGGCCTCCTCGTCGAGGGCGCCGCCGGCCTCGGCCTCCATCCTCTCCCGGGCGGCGGCGGCGACCCGGCGGAGGGCCCCGGCCTCGGCGGAGTCCGGCCGGCCGAGGACGGTGGGCAGCCCCCGGTCGCTCTCCTCGCGGACCGCGGTGCCCAGGGGGATCGCGCCCAGGAAGGGGACGTCGATGCTGGCCGCGAGCTTCTCGCCGCCGCCGGAGCCGAAGATGTCGTGGCGCTCGCCGCAGCTCGGGCAGACGAAGCCGCGCATGTTCTCCACGACGCCGGTGACGGGCAGCTCGAGGCGCTCGAACATCCGCACGCCCTTGAGCACGCCGCCCACCGCCACGTCCTGCGGGGTGGTGACGAAGATCCCCCCGTCCACCTGGACGAGCTGGCACAGGGAGAGCTGGGCGTCGCCCGTTCCGGGGGGGAGGTCCACGACGAGCAGGTCCAGCTCGCCCCAGCGGACCTGCTGGAGGAACTGCCGGACGATGCCCTGGATGATGGGCCCCCGCCAGATCGCGGGCGTGTCCTCGTCGACGATGAAGCCCAGGCTCATGAGCTTCACGCCGTGGGCCTCCAGGGGGACGACCTCCTCGTCCTCCATCCGCGGCTTCTCGTGGACGCCGAACATGGTCGGGATGTCCGGCCCGTAGACGTCGGCGTCGAGCAGCCCCACCCGGAGCCCGTCGTCGGCCCACGCGGCGGCCAGGTTCGTGGCCACCGTGGACTTGCCGACCCCGCCCTTGCCCGAGCTGACCGCGACGACCCGGCCCACGCCCGGCAGGGCGGGCGCGTCCTTCGGGTGGCGGGAGGCGGCCTCCCGGTCCTGCTGCGCCGGCCGGGGCCCGTCCGGGCCCGACGGGCCGGAGGCGTCCGAAGCGCCGCCGTCCCCCTCGCCCCCCTGCCCCATCACGGGGAGGGAGCG
>CAYZLN010000003.1:0-10939 GCA_964479295.1 uncultured Gemmatimonadota bacterium | reverse complement strand
GGTCCGGGGCGTCGGCGTCTCCGGGGGCGTCGTCCGCCGAGGGGTCGGCCTCCGCCCGGACCGCAACGCGCACCGACCCGACGCCGTCGACGTCCGCGGCGGCCTCCCGGACCTCCGAGGCGAGGTCGGGCGGGTCGCCGGGCCGCAGCGACAGCTCCACCCGGACGCCGCCCTCGTCGGAGACCTCCAGCTCCCCGATCCTGTCGGCGTCGACGAGGTCGGCGTCGACCCCGGGGGCGGAGAGGCTCCGCAGGGCGGCCTCGACTCGGTCTCGCAGCGGCTCCTGTGGCGTCATGTGGTGTGCGGGACTGGGGGTCGCCGGTCGGGCCGCCGGCGGTGGACGGACGTGATCGGGCTCGTCGGTCGGTCCGCGGCTCCGGGCCCGTCGGACGGGACCGCGCGACGCCCGGGAGGCCTCAGACGGCCTCCACGGAGCGGACCTCGGGGACCTGCATGCGCAGCCGCTGCTCGAGGCCCGCCTTCAGGGTCACCATCGACATCGGACAGGCGTGGCACGCCCCCACCATCCGGACGCGCACCCGGCCCTCGTCCCGGTCGAACCCGACCAGCTCGATGTCCCCTCCGTCCTGCCGGACGGCCGGACGGATCGTGGAGAGCACGTCCTGGATCTGCTGTTCGGCCGAGGCTCCCTGGGAGGCGGCGGCGTCGCTCATGAGGTCGGCGTGTGGGTTCCAGGAGGCGGCCCGGACGGACCCGCGTCCCTCCGGAAGCTACGGATGGTCTGAAACCCCGTCAACGCGCGGGTGTTTCACGGCGACCCGGGGTCCTCGCCTCCGGGCCGGGGCACCAGCCGCATCCGACGCACGGAGCGCCCCTCGACCCGGTCCCTCGTCAGGGGGAGCTCGATCAGCTCCCCGTCCCCGCTCCACCGCTCGCTCATGTCGCGGTAGTGCTCCCCCAGGGGGTTCCCGCCCTGGCCCGTCGGAAGCAGGAACCTGCCGGTGGGCCGGCCCGGCCCGAGCTCCACGACCAGGCGCTGGGAGGGCCCGTACTCGTTCGTCCAGGGCGGCCGCCAGGAGACGGTGTCCACGGGCTGCCACCTCAGGTAGTCGTCCGGCCGGACCGTCCGGGGGGCGCCCGGCGAGGGATAGGGGCCGACGTGGAAGCGGAAGAGCCGGTCCAGCCACCCCACCCGCCCGAGGGGATGGGCGCTGCGCTCGCGGTGCAGGCTCCCCCACGCCGCGAGCCCGGTGGCGTCCACGGCGTCGCGCAGGGCCTCCGCCTCGAGCTCCGGGAGCGTCTCCTCCGACGGCGTCGTCACGTCGTCCGCCCATCCGGCCGGGTCGCCCTCACCGAGGACGCTGAGGAGGGCCGAGACGGGAAAGTATCCCCACTCCCCCGCCGGCCGGAGCTCGTCGGCGGCCACCAGGCTCCGGAGCCGGTACACCCAGGCGTAGAAGACGGCGGCCGCCCGGGATCCCCGGTCCACCCGGCGGTCCCACCCGTCGAGCAGGGCCGCGGCGCTGTCCGCTCCGGCCCGGCGCGCTGCCTCGACCGCCCGGCCGGCCAGCCGGTCGGCCAGCAGGCTCCGGGTGTCGCGCTGGAGCCGGGCCGCGTCTCCGGGCGTCCACGCCCGGTCCGCCGAGAGCCGGTCGACGATCCGCCGCGCCCGGAAGGGCACCGGATAGTCCACGCCCAGCACCCCGA
Source organism: uncultured Gemmatimonadota bacterium (assembly GCA_964479295.1). Classification (GTDB taxonomy): domain Bacteria; phylum Gemmatimonadota; class Gemmatimonadetes; order Palauibacterales; family Palauibacteraceae; genus CAYVFM01. The sequence continues at coordinate 9,271 of CAYZLN010000003.1, read as the reverse complement.
AGAGGCCCGGCGCCTGGAGGTTGTTCGCGCTCGCCAGGAAGCCGTCGCCCGTCAGGGGCGAGGCGGCGCCGTCGCCCGTCCCGTCCGCCGGGGCCGCCAGCGCGGCGGGATGGGAGCCCGGCGGCCACAGCTCGAGGTCGCCCTCCCCGACGGCGGGACCCGGCGCCGGGAGCATCCCGGGCGGGGCCGGGGCGTCCGGGACGGGCCGCCCCGTCCGCCTCGGGACCCGTCCGCTCAGGCGGTAGCCCAGGGTCCCGTCGGTGGCCGCGAAGATCACGTTCTGCTGCGGGGAGTCGAACGCCTCCACCGCCCGCCCGAAGGCCCGCGGCTCCTCGGCGCGGTTCATGGCCAGCAGCCCCGCCACCTCGGTCGTGGGGCGGGCCCCGGCCCATCGGGCCGAGAGCGGCGTCGCGAAACCCGGGAGGGCGTCGGTCAGGAGCGGGCCGCGACGGGTCTCACGGACCCGGTGGACGACCGGCTCCTCCCGGCCGCGGACCCGGATCGTCTCGGGGCGGACGGCCAGCCGGCGCCAGCCGTCGTCGGTCCGGTACGACCGTCCCCCGCGCCCGAGCGTCTCCACGGCGAAGTCCATGTCGTCCACCATGCCGTTGGTGAAGCTCCACGCCACCCCGCCGTTGAAGCCCACCACCACCCCGGGCGCCCCCGGCAGCGTCAGGCCCGCCACCCGGAGCCCGCCCTCCCGGGCGTGGAGGCCCATGACGTACCACAGCGCCGGCGCCCGCAGCCCCAGGTGCATGTCGTTGGCCACCAGGGGACGACCGCTGCGGGTGCGGGACCCGCCCAGCGCCCAGCTGTTGGAGGCCGACGGCGCGAAGCCCGCCAGGAAGCGGAACGGGTCCCACCCCCGCGCGTCGCCGCCCCGGGCCCCTGCACTCGCGGCCTCGACGCCCCCTCCGCCGCCCGCCCACGACCGCGCCGGGTCGCCCCTTCCGGCGTCCGTCGCCTCGCCCTCGTCCGCCCGACCGGCCGGGCGCGGCCCCGCGTCGGATCCGGACCGTCCCGCCGACGCGCCGGAGGGCACCATGGGCGGAGCGTCCGCGTCGGCCGAGCGGTACGCCGGGAGCACGGTCGGGCCCCACGCCGGCCACGACGGCTCCAGAGCACGCCGCTTCGCGGCCGGCAGCGCCCGCCGCGACCGGAACCGGCTCAGCTCCCGGCGCCACACCGAGAGGTCGAGGGCCATCACCTCGCCCACGGCCATGCTGGCGCGGGGCGTCCACGGCTCGGGCTCGATCCCCAGCAGCACGAACTCCGGGGGCCACGCCCCGTCCCAGCTCTCGAGCCGCGCGTTCACCCCGTCGGCGTACGCCTCCAGCGCCTCGCGCTCCTCCGGCTCCAGGGCGGCCACGCTCCGGCCGGCCGCGCCCCAGAGGTCGAGCGTCCGGAGGAGCCGGTCGGTCTCCAGCGCCTCCTCCCCGAAGAGCTCGGACAGCCGGCCCCGGGCGATGCGCCGGAACAGCTCCATCTGCCAGAGGCGATGGCCGGCGTGGAGCCAGCCCTGGGCGTAGTGCAGGTCGCGCTCGTCCCGGCCGAAGAGCTGGGGGACGGCGAAGCGGTCGGTCAGCACCGTGACGGTGTCCCCGACCCCCGCCGCGTGCGTGCCCTCGAGCCCCTGCAGCGAGCTCCGCAGATGGAAGTGGAGCGCCGTGACGGCGAGGCCGGCCGCCACGACCAGGCCCAGGAGCGCGGTCCCCGCCCGCGCCGGCGCCCCCCGGCTCACCCGGCGTCGCGGTCGCGCCGCGCCCGTGCGGCGACCCGGTGGAGGGAGACGAACTCGTCGCCCCGCCGCAGCACCAGGCGGCGGCGCCAGAGCGCCCGCAGGCGGCGGGCGGCGGCCTCCGACTCCAGCTCCAGCGCACGGGCGACCTCGGCGGCCCGGGCGCCGCCGGCCCGGCACAGGTGCTCCCACGCGCGCCCGGCCCCCTCCTCGAGCTCGCCGACGACCAGGGGGGTGCCGTCGGCGCGCTCCGCCGCCACGACCAGGTCCCGCCGCCGGAGGGCCGACTCGACGGGGTCCAGGTGGTGGTCGGTCAGGCCCGTGAAGAGGAAGTACGGGCCGCTCCCGGGGCCGTCCTCGCCCTCCAGGGCCGAGCCCACCAGCTTGGCCGCGACCTCGTCGGCGCAGGAGAAGTCGATGACGGAGACCTCGCGGAAGTCCAGCACCGCGACCACCGGGCCCTCCCGCCCCGCGACCTGCTCCTCGATGCCGAGCCGCACGGCGCGGCCGGTCTGGCGGGTGACCAGCGAGCTGTAGAGGTCGGCCCGGGAGACCTTCGCGCGGGGACCGCCCCCGGGACGGGCGCCGTCGGCGCGGCTCATCGGCGCACCTCCCCCGCCGGGGGGTGCGGCCCCGTCGTCGCGGGGAGGCTCACCGGCCCTCCTCCTCCGGGCGCGCCGGCATGACGATGAAGATCTGGGCGCCGGGGAAGTCGGGCAGGCCCGTGGCCCGGGCCGGGACGTCGTCCCAGTCCGGCACCCGTGCGATCATGGCGTCGCCGCTCCGGATCCGCACCTCGCCGTCCCACCGCTCGACCTGCCGCCGGATGGCCTGGAGGCCCTGCCCCCGGCCCGGGTCGCGGAACCGGGACTCGCCCTGGAGGAACGCCGCCTCGAGGGCGGCCGACGCCGACCACCGGTCGCCGTACCGCTGGGCGTGCTCGGCCGCCAGGGAGCCCTGGAACCCGACCCCCACGTCCATGACCGCCAGCACCAGCACCTGCCGGCCCAGGCGCTGCTTCCAGTGGTACGTCTGGGCGCAGACCCACCCGTCGGCCTCGGCGTGCTCCAGGATGTTCTGGCAGACCTCGGAGAGGATGACCGAGAACTGGATGACCGAGGGCTTCGGGTACCGGAGCTGGCTCTCCAGGATGGAGGCCGCCCGCTCGCGCACCCGCTCCACGACGGCGTGGACGTCGTGGTGCGAGCGGATCGCCGTGATCTCCAGCAGGGCGTCGGACTCGCGGTGCGACCGCGTCGAGATGGAGGGGAGGCGGAAGACCTCGGCCGCGTTCTGCCAGAAGTCCATCCGCTCCCAGTAGCTCTTGATCTCGGACGACTCCGGCGGCTCGATCACGGGCTCCCGGCCCGTGCGCCGGCGCGCCACCTCCCCCACGGCCAGCAGTCCCACCAGGCCGTACGGGGAGGTCCAACGGACCCGCCGGGCGTCCAGCAGGACGCGGCTCCCGTCCTCCTCCGCCTCGCGGGTCGCCCGGTCGAGCGCCTCGACGAGCTCCTCGAAGCCCCGCTCGTCGAGCTGCTCCGGCACGTCGATCACCTGGCTCACGCGCGTCCTCCCCCCCTCATCGTGGTCCGGCCCCGCGGCGCTCCGACTCCCCGTCCCGGCCGACGCCTCCCCGCCGGCCGGCCCCGCCCCGGTCGCGGGCGGCGGGGCCGGACGGGTCCAGGAGGCCGAGCCCCCCCGTCCGTGCCGCGTTCCGCGACGCGAGCTCGTTCGCCCGGGCGGCCGCGGCCGGTGGAGCGGCGCCCTCGAGCAGACCGGCGAAGCACGCCATCCCCCACACGTCGCCGCAGCCGGTGGGGTCGCCGTCCTCCAGACACCGCGGCGGGGGCGCTCGCCCGGTGGACGGCCCGCCGGCGGCGCGGCGTCGTCCCTCCGGGGACACCGCCCCTTCCGGCCCCGTCCGGGCCGCCCAGGCCGCCCCGTCGGGCCCCAGGGTCACGAAGAGCGCCCGGGGGCCGTCGCCGCCGACCAGGCGCCTCGCCAGCCGCTCGGGCGCCTCGCCGGCGTCGTCGGCGAGGGCCGCCAGCTCGTCGCGGTTGACCTGCAGGTAGTCGAAGCACCGGACCCAGCTCCGCCATTCGTCCGGCACCCGCCGGCGGCGGACGCCGTCGGCCGTCCGGTCGAGGAAGAGGGAGTGGAGGTCGCAGTAGACCGGCCCGGGGACGCTTCCGCGCAGCCGCCGGGCGCACGCCAGGTCGACCTCCCACCCGGCGACGAGGTTGACGTAGAGCGCGTCGCAGCGGCCCAGCAGGGGCGAGAGCTCCTCCCACGTCCAGCCGGGCACCCCGCCCGTGAGCCGCTCGGTCCGCTCGCCCTCGCCGTCGTAGAGGAGCTCCACCCGGTTGTTCGGCTCCGGCACCGCGAGCACGCCCTCGCGGCCGACGACCGAGCCGAGGCGGGACAGCAGCGCGTCGGCGACCTCCCGGGCGTCGGCGCCGACCTTGACCAGGGGCACCGCTCCCCATCCCGCCGGCGGCCGGGCCTCGAAGGCGGCCAGGGCGTACGTGACGCCGCCGGGCGCCTCGACCGGCTCCTCCCCCGGCCGGCGGATCGTGTCCAGGACGAGCGCGCCGAGCACCCCCAGCCGACGGCCGTCCCCCGCCCCGGTTCCGTTCGCCGTCACAGCCCGCCCAGACGCTCGACCTTGAAGACGGCCGCCGCGCCGACCACGCCGGCCATGTCGCCGAGCTCGCTGCCGACGATGCGGCAGGGGTCCGAGGCCTCCCGGAAGGCCCGCCGCCTCACCTCGGCGCGGAGGGGCTCGAAGAGGTGGTCCCCGGCCCGGGTGACCCCTCCGGAGACCACCACCACGCCGGGGTTCAGGATGTTGATCAGGTTGGCGACCCCCGTCCCGAGCAGCTTCGCGGTCTCCCGCATCACGTCCTTCGCGTAGACGTCCCCGGCGACGATGCCCTCGTAGACGACCTCCGCGGTGATCTCCCCGAGCTCCCCGTCCACCATCTCCGGAAGCAGGCTGGACGCGCCGCTCTCCAGCCCCTCGACGGCCCGCTCGGCGATGGCCGGGCCCGAGGCGTAGGCCTCCAGGCAGCCGTAGTTGCCGCAGCCGCACTTCCGGCCGGTGGAGTCGATGGTCATGTGGCCGATCTCGCCGGCCACGTCGGAGACCCCGTGGTGGACCTTCCCGTCCAGCACGATGCCGCCGCCGATGCCCGTCCCGAGGGTCACGGCCAGCAGGGCCTCCTCGTCGCGGCCGGCCCCCTGCCAGTACTCGCCCAGGGCGGCGGCGTTGGCGTCGTTGTCGAGCTCCGCCTCCATTCCCGTCTCGTTGCTCACCAGGTCGCGCAGGGGGAAGTTCCGCCACCCCAGGTTGGGGGTGTCCAGCACCGTCCCGGTCTCACGGTCGAGGGGGCCCGGCGAGCCGAGCCCGATCCCCAGGACGTCGTCCTCGGAGAGGGTGGCCTCCCGGCGGGCGTCCTTCACGGCGTCGCCGATCATCCGGGTCATCCGGTCCACCACCGCCTTGGCGCCCCGCTCGGGCTCCGTGGGGAGGGAGCGCATGCCGAGCACGGTGCCGCCGGAGAGGGGGACCACGCCGACGTTGATGGAGGTCCCCCCGAGGTCGACCCCCACGACGTACCGATCAGGCATCCCGTCCTCCCCGTTCGCGTCCCGCGCCGCCGGCCGGGCCCACGGCGCGCCCGGCCGGAGCCGTCCCGTCCCCCGCCCGCGCGATCCCGACGACCGCGCGGGCCGCCGACTCCACCTCGTCCACCGTCAGCGCCGTGAGGCACTCCCGGCGCGCCTCGTCCTCCACGTACCCGGGGCCGCTGCGCGGGCAGGCGGACTCCAGGCAGGGATGGCACGGCAGGTCCCCCCGGGCCACGACCCGGACCTCCGGGGCCAGCGGCCGGGTCTGCCGCGGGTCGCCGCTGCCCCAGACGACGACCAGCGGCCGGCCGGCCGCCGCCGCCAGGTGCGCGGCGCCCGAGTCGTTGGCCACGACCGCGTCGCACGCCGCCAGGCCGCCGGCCAGCTCCCGGAGGTCGGTTCGGCCGCCCAGGTCGACGGCGGCGTCGTCCCCGGCCGCCACCCGGGCGGTGATGGCCTCCTCGCCCGGCGCGCCGAACACCCGCACGGCGCATCCCTCCGACGCCAGGCGGCGGACCAGCTCGGCGTAGCGGCCGGCCGGCCACCGGCGGGCCGGGGCGTTCGACCCCGGGGCGACGCCCACGACGGCGCGCCCCGCGTCGTCCCCGAGCCCGCGGCGCGACGCCAGCTCCCGCCAGGCCTCCCGCGCCCGGTCCAGGCGCCCGAGCCGCGGCGACGGGAGGTCCTCCGCGCGCCGGGCCGCGCTCCCCGTCCCGCGTCCGGCCCCGGTCCCGGGGGGCGCCGGCTCGGGCCCGGCGTCGACCAGCCGGAGGTACTCCCGCACCCGGTGGCCGCGCAGCAGAGGGGCCCGGTCGACCGGGTCGGTGAGGAGCCAGGTCCGCCCGTCCGTGGCCGTGCCCCTCCGCTCCCGCACGCCCGCCAGCGCGAAGATCAGCGCCGCCGAGAAGGAGGGGGTCAGCAGGACTCCGACGTCCGGCCGCCGCCGACGCAGCTCCGCGGCCGCCCGGACGACGCGGCGACGGTTCGGGAGGGGCAGGACCTCGACGTCGGCCCCGGACATCTCCACCACGGGGGCGAGCTCCTCCACCACCTGGACCAGCGGCGGGGACGGCCAGCTCCGGGCCGCGGCCCGGAGGGCCGGGAGGGCCAGGACCAGCTCCCCGAGGTGGTTCGGCGCCCGGACCACCGCCCGGGCCCGGCCGTCCGGGCCCGCGGCGCTCACGGTGGCTCGCCCCCCGGCCCGGTCTCGGGCCCGCCGCGGCCGCCGGCCGTCCCCGTCATCGGCGCCCTCCGGCGCAGGGCGTCCTCCTCAGCTGTCCACCTCCAGCACCGCCATGAAGGCCTCCTGGGGGATGTCCACGGAGCCCACCTTCTTCATCCGCTTCTTCCCCTCCTTCTGCTCCTCCCAGAGCTTCCGCTTCCGGGTGATGTCGCCGCCGTAGCACTTGGCCGTCACGTTCTTCTTGAGCGCCCGGATCGTCTCCCGGGCGACGACGTCGTTGCCGATCGCGGCCTGCACGGGGACCTCGAAGAGCTGCCGCGGGATCAGCTCCTTCAGCTTCTTCGCGATCTTCCGCCCCACGTCGTAGGCCTCGTCCCGGTGGACGATCATGCTCAGCGCGTCCACCGGGTTCTCGTTCACCAGGATGTCCAGCCGGACCATGTCCGAAGCCCGGTACCCCGCCATGTCGTAGTCCAGGGTGGCGTAGCCCCGGGAGGCCGACTTCAGGTTGTCGTAGAAGTCCAGGACGATCTCGCCCAGCGGCAGCTCGTAGACCAGCTCGACCCGGGTGGAGTCGAGGTACTCCAGGGAGACGTACTCCCCCCGTCGGCCGTGGCACAGCTCCTGGATCCCCCCGATGTAGTCGTCCGGCGTGAGGATCCGGGCCTTCACGAAGGGCTCCTCCACCTCCTCCACGTGGCCCGGGTCGGGCATGTTCGCGGGGTTCTCCACCTCGCGCAGCTCGCCGTCGTCCATCAGGACCCGGTACTCCACGTTGGGGATCGTGGTGATGAGGTCGAGCTCGAACTCGCGCTCCAGCCGCTCCTGCACCACCTCCATGTGCAGCAGCCCGAGGAAGCCGCAGCGGAAGCCGAAGCCGAGCGCCTCCGACGTCTCCGGCTCGTAGTGGAGGCTGGCGTCGTTCAGCTTGAGCTTCTCCAGCGCGTCCCGCAGGTCCTCGAACTGGTCGGAGTCGGTGGGATACAGGCCGGCGAAGACCATGGGCTTCGCCTCCTGGTAGCCGGGCAGCAGCTCGTCCGCCCGGTCGTCGGCGTCGAGCACCGTGTCGCCGACCTCGGTGTCTCCGACCTTCTTGATCTGGGCCGCCACCCACCCCACCTCGCCGGCGGCCAGCTCCTCGGTCTGCTGGAAGCCCAGGCGGAGGTAGCCGACCTCGTCCACCTCGTAGACCGAGTCGTTCGCGCCGAAGGTGATCTCCATGCCGGGCCGGATCGCGCCGTCGACGACCCGCACGAAGGGGATGGCGCCCCGGTACTCGTCGTACTGGGAGTCGAAGATCAGGGCGCGCAGCTGGCCGTCGCGTTCGCCCTCGGGCGCCGGCACCCGCTCCACGATGGCCTCCAGGATCTCCTCCACCCCGGTGCCCTCCTTGGCCGACGCCAGGATCGCCTTCTCGGGATCGGACCCCAGGATGTCGCAGATCTCCATCATGTGCTTCTCGGGGTCGGCCTGGGGCAGGTCGATCTTGTTCAGGACCGGGATGATCTCCAGGTCGTGCTCCATGGCCAGGAAGAGGTGCGAGAGGGTCTGGGCCTCGATGCCCTGGCTGGCGTCCACCACCAGCAGGGCCCCCTCGCACGCCGCCAGGCTGCGGCTGACCTCGTAGGTGAAGTCGACGTGGCCGGGGGTGTCGATGAGGTTGAGCTGGTACTCCTCGCCGTCGGAGCCGGCGTAGGGCAGCCGGATGGCGTTGAGCTTGATGGTGATCCCCCGCTCCCGCTCCAGGTCCATGGAGTCGAGGATCTGCTCCTTCATCTTCCGGCGATCGACCGTGCCCGTCGCCTCGAGGAGCCGGTCCGCGAGGGTGGACTTCCCGTGGTCGATGTGGGCGATGATGGAGAAGTTGCGTATGCGGTCCAGGGGAGGCACCTGTGGGTGAGGGACTGGGGTGGAGGCTCTGGGCTCGCGTCCCGGGCGGGGCGGTCGCGGCGGCGGCCTCGCGCGGGACCCTGCGAGGTCCGCCTCGGGGGGCACGGCCCGGGGAACGGGCTCCCGCCGCTGCCTGAATGAAGGTAGACGCGGCCGCCGCCCGCGGCAATCGATACCCTGCGGCCGACCGTGCGGGTCCGGGGGCGCCTCTAGCCCGTGGGCAGCACCAGTCGGACCGCCGTCTCCCCGTCGCCCGCGACCTCGAGACGGCCGCCGGCGTTCCGGGCGGCGCGCTCCCAGCGCCCCCGGGGGGGCGCCTCCTCGGCGCCGTCCCCGGCGCCGAGGTCGGGCAGGCGGGCCTCGACGACCACCCGCTCGCCGTCGGTCTCCACCACGACCGGCAGCTCCGGGGCGTCGCCCGTCAGCTCCCGCACCGTGGTCCAGAGATCCAGGAGCAGCGCGAGCACGTACCCCGGTCGGGCCCGGGCCGCGAGCTGCGTCCCCTCGCTCCGTACCGTCAGCGCCGGCGGCTCCTCGCCGAGCTGGAGGGCGGCCGCGAAGTCGCCGATCAGGCGTGCGACGTCCACCGACTCCCGGGCCGCGTCGGGCGAGCGGCGACCCAGGCTGAGCAGCAGACGGACCCGCCGGTCGAGCACCGAGACGTTCTCGTCGACCGCCTCGCCGTGGCGCTCGATCTCCGACCACAGCTCCGGCGCCTCCTTCCGGACCCGCATCCGGATCACCTCGAGGTTCATGGCCACGGCCTGGAGGGGGTTCTTGATCTGGTGGGCCATGCGGTCCACGGCCTCGGCCAGCAGGTCCGGCCG
>CAYZLN010000002.1:34537-38792 GCA_964479295.1 uncultured Gemmatimonadota bacterium | reverse complement strand
GGCCCTGGACCTCTTCCTCTTCTACGTCTTCTGGGAGGTCATGCTGATCCCGATGTACTTCATCATCGGGATCTGGGGCGGCGGGCGCCGGATCTACTCGGCCATCAAGTTCTTCCTCTTCACGGCCGTGGGCTCGCTCCTGATGCTCGTGGCCATCGTGGCGCTCGTCTACCTCCACTACCGGCAGTTCGGCGCCCCGAGCTTCGCCTACGCCGACCTGCTGGAGGTGGCGGTGGCGGCGGACCTCCAGCTCTGGCTCTTCGCCGCCTTCGGGCTGGCCTTCGCCATCAAGGTGCCGCTGGTGCCCGTGCACACCTGGCTGCCGGACGCCCACGTCGAGGCGCCCACCGCCGGGTCGGTGGTCCTGGCCGGGATCCTCCTGAAGATGGGCGGCTACGGGTTCCTCCGCTTCGGCATGCCGCTCTTCCCCCACGCCGCCACCCACGGCGCCGTCACCGGCGCCGTCCTGGTGCTGGCGGTGATCGGGATCGTCTACGGGGCCTGGGTGGCGGCGGTGCAGCCCGACGCGAAGAAGCTCGTGGCCTACACCTCCATCGCCCACCTGGGCTTCGTGATGCTGGGCCTCTTCGGCCTCACCGCGCAGGGGGTGGAGGGGGGCATCCTGCAGATGGTCAACCACGGCGTCTCCACCGGGGCCCTCTTCCTGCTCATCGGCATGCTGTACGAGCGCCGCCACACCCGCCGCATCGACGACTTCGGCGGGCTCGCCCGGGTCATGCCCGCCTTCGCCACGGCCCTCGTCGTCGTGGCGCTGAGCTCCATCGGGCTGCCGGGCACCAACGGCTTCGTGGGCGAGTTCCTGATCCTGGTGGGCACCTTCCGGGTGCACCCTGTCTTCACGATCCTGGCGGCCACCGGCGTCGTCTTCGCCGCGTGCTACATGCTCCCGATGGTCCAGCGGATCGTCTTCAACGAGCTCGACGACGAGGAGAACGCCGGGCTGGCCGACCTCACCGGCCGGGAGAAGGCGATCCTGGCGCCGGCGCTGGCCCTCATCCTCCTGGTGGGCGTCTACCCGCAGCCCTTCCTCGAGCGGATGGAGCCGTCGGTGGAGGCGCTGGTGGAGGACGTCGCCGACCGGGGCGCAGCCGTCGCCGGGACCGCCGGGCGCGCCGACGCGGAACGCGCCGAAGGGGCCGGGGGGCTCGTCCTCCCGGCGGCCCCCTCCGCCCCCGCGGCGGCGCCGGCCGAGCGCGTCGACCGGGCCGGACCTGAGGTGGCCGGGGACGACGCGGTCGCATCCGATCCGCGCGACGCCGGGTCCGTGGCCCGGCGCCGGGACGGCCCGACGGAGGACGGCCCGTGAGCGGCGGCGCGGTGGACTTCGCCTCGGCGACGGCCTACCTGCACGCGCTCCTCCCCGAGCTCGTGCTCTCGGCCTCCGCTGTGGCCGTCCTCCTGGTCGACGTCTTCCAGCGGGGCGACCGGCAGGGGCCGAGCAGCGACCTGGTCTCCCGGATGGCGCTGGGCGCGCTCGTGGCGACGGCGGCGGCCAACCTGTGGCTGGTGGGGCTCCGGCCCGAGGGCGAGCCCGGGCTGATGGCGCTGGACGGCTTCCGCGTCGCCTCGAACTACGTGGTGCTGGCCGGGGCCTTCCTCGGGCTGCTCTTCGCCGACGAGTACCTGGAGCGGGAGGACCTGAAGGTCGGCGAGTTCCACGCCCTCGTCCTCTTCGCCACCGTCGGGATGATGGTGCTGGTGGGGGCCCGGGACCTGATCCTCACCTTCCTGGGCCTCGAGACGATGTCCATCTGCGTCTACGTCCTCACGGCCTTCAACCGCCGCGACCCCCGGTCGTCGGAGGCGGGGCTCAAGTACTTCCTCGTCGGGGCCTTCGCCAGCGCGTTCCTGATCTACGGCGTGGCGCTCCTCTACGGCGCCACGGGCACGACCGACCTGGCCGGGATCGCCGCCGGCCTCGGCCCCGCCCTCGAGAGCGGGCCGCTGCTGGTGTGGGGGGGCGTGGGGCTGTTGCTGGTGGGGTTCGGCTTCAAGGTCTCCGCGGTGCCCTTCCACATGTGGGCGCCGGACGCCTACCAGGGCGCCCCCACCCCCGTGACGGGCTACATGGCCGCGGCGGTGAAGGCGGCGGCCTTCCTGGCCCTCGTCCGGGTGCTGGGCCACCTGGAGCCGGCCCGGGACGCCTGGGAGTCGGTGCTGTGGTGGCTCGCGATGCTGACCATGATCGTGCCCAACCTCGTGGCCCTCGCCCAGGACGACGTCAAGCGCATGCTGGCCTACTCGTCGGTGGCCCACGCCGGGTACGTGCTGGTGGGGCTGACGTCGGGCGGGTCCACGGGGCTCTCCGCGGCGCTCTTCTACCTCGCCGTCTACACCCTCATGACGCTGGGCGCCTTCGCCGTGGTCGGGCTGGTGGCGGGGAAGGGCGACCGGCGGTCCGGGCTCGCCGACTTCCGCGGGCTGGGGTGGGAGCGCCCGGTGCTCGGCGCCGTGATGGTGGTCTTCCTGCTCTCCCTCGCCGGCTTCCCGCCGACCGGCGGCTTCGTGGGCAAGCTCTACCTCCTCCGGGGCGCCGTCGACACGGGACAGATCGTGCTGGCCGTCACCCTCGTGCTGACGAGCCTGGTGGCCTACTACTACTACCTGCGGGTCGTGTGGAAGATGTACTTCGAGGAGGCGCCCGAGGGCGCCCTGACCCCGTCCACGCCCGGCCGGGCGTTCCGCACGGCGGCCGCCGTCTGCGCCCTCGGGGTGCTGGGCGCCGGGGTGTTCCCGTCCGCCGGCATCACGGGCGCCGAGACGGCGACCTCCTCGGTCGTCCCCGCCCGGGCCGTCCCCGCGGCCGCCCGCGGCGCCGGGGACCGGGACGCCGGCGAGGCCGCCGGCCCGGCCCCGGCCCTCCGGGACGAGAGCCCCCCTGTCGAGGCGAGGTGACCATGGAGGCACCCGACGAGATCTTCCGGGAATACGACATCCGCGGCCGCGTGGGGGACCAGCTCACGCCCGGGCTCGTGGAGGGGGTCGGCCGGGCGTACGGGAGCCGCCTCGCGGGGCGCCCCGGCGCCACGGTGGCAGTGGGCCACGACAACCGGCCCAGCTCCCCGGAGCTCGCCGACGCGCTCTGCGCCGGCCTCAACGGCGCGGGGGTGGACGCGGTGAGGGTGGGCACCGTGCCGACGCCGGTCCTCTACTTCGCCGAGCGGGAGCTCGACGCCGACGGCGGGGTGCAGATCACCGGCTCCCACAACCCTCCCGAGTACAACGGGGTCAAGATGACGGTGGACGGGGCCTCCCTCTACGGGGAGGCCATCGGCGAGATCCGCACCCGGATCCTCTCCGACGCCTACGCCTCCGGCGACGGCTCCACCCGGTCGCGCGACGTCCTGGGCCGGTACGTGGAGGAGGTCGGGGAGCGGGCGCGGGTCGAGGGCGACGTCTCCCTCACCCTCGACTGCGGGAACGGGGCCGGAAGCGTGGTGGCCGTGGAGGCCCTGGAGGCGGCGGGCGTGGAGGTGGACCCCCTCTACTGCGAGTCGGACGGGACCTTCCCGAACCACCACCCGGACCCCACCGTCGACGAGTACGTCGTCGACCTCAGGGAGCGCGTCCGGTCCCGGGGCCGCGGGTTCGGCGCCGGCCTGGACGGCGACGCCGACCGGATCGGGGCGGTCACCGAGCAGGGCAGGGTCGTCCGGGGGGACCACCTCCTGCTCCTCTTCGCCCTCGACCTCCTGGAGGAGCGGCCGGGGTCGGACGTGATCTTCGACGTGAAGTGCTCCAAGGCCCTCCCCGAGCTCATCGAGGAGGCCGGCGGACAACCGGTGATGTGGAAGACGGGCCACTCGCTCATCAAGGAGAAGATGCGCCGGATCGGAGCTCCGCTGGCGGGTGAGATGAGCGGACACATCTGCTTCTCCGACAGGTATTTCGGGTTCGACGACGCGATCTACGCCTGCGCCCGCCTCGCCGGCCTCGTCGCCCGGAGCGGCCGGACGCTGACCGAGCTGACCGAGCGGATCCCCAGCTACCCGTCGACGCCGGAGCTGCGGCTCGACTGCCCCGACGACCGGAAGTTCGGGGTCGTGGAGCGGGTGACCGAGCACTACCGGGGCCGGCGGCCGCTCGTGGACCTGGACGGGGCCCGGGTCTCCTTCCCCGACGGATGGGCGCTGGTCCGGGCCAGCAACACCCAGCCCGTCGTGGTCGCCCGGTTCGAGGCGGAGAGCCGCGAGGGGCTGCGGGGGATCCGCGACGAGGTCGCGGCGGTCCTCGG
>CAYZLN010000002.1:18769-34437 GCA_964479295.1 uncultured Gemmatimonadota bacterium | reverse complement strand
CGGAGAGCCGCGAGGGGCTGCGGGGGATCCGCGACGAGGTCGCGGCGGTCCTCGGTCGCGAGGGCGTCGAGGTGCCGGAGCTCGGCGCCGAGGAGGGCGGGGGATGACGGGCCGCGAGGGGAGCCGCGGGGCGGTCTCCGGGAAAGGGGGACGGCGATGAGCGCGCGGACGAAGTGGATCGTCGGCCTCGCCGTGGCCGCCTTCGTCGTCCTCACGGGCGGAGGCACGCTCACGGGCCTGTACGGCGAGTTCCACTGGTTCCGGTCGCTCGGCTACGGCGCCCGGTTCTGGAAGCTCACGGGCGTCGAGGCCGCCGCCTGGGTGGCGATCTTCCTGGCGACGGCCGGGTCGGTGTGGTGGGTGCTCGAGGCGGCGCTCCGCCGGGGCGGCCCGGTGCAGGTCCGGCGGAAGCTCGGCGACCTGGAGATCTCGGAGGCGCTGCCGTCCCGGTGGGTCGAGCTCGTCGTGGCCGCGGCGGCGGCGCTGGCGGGCTTCCTCGTGGCGTCGCCCTTCGCCGGCAGCCTGGGCCCGCAGGCGCTCTTCGCGCTCGAGGCGGAGCCGTGGGGGAGCTCGGACGCCATCCTCGGCCACGACCCGCGCTTCTACGTCTTCTACCTCCCGGTGCTCCGGACGCTCTGGTCCGTCGTCGTCGCCGCGGTGACGTGGATCGGCCTGGGGCTCGTCACGCTGCTCCTGCTCTCGGGACGCGTCCAGGCGACGGAGCAGGGCGTCACGCTGGACGCCTTCGCGCGGCGCTCGCTCACGTGGCTGGCCGCCGGGGTGATGGTGCTCACGTCGGCGCACTTCGGGCTCTCGATCTACGAGACCGTCGCCGGCGGCCCCGTCGCCTACGCCGACGTGCGGGGGGAGATCCCGGCCCGGAGGCTTCTGGCCGTGCTGGCGCTCCTGGCCGCGGGCACCCTCGTGTGGGCCGATCGGACGGGGAGCTGGCGGCCGGCCCTGACGACCCTGGCCGTCTTCGTGGTGGTCTGGCCCGCGGGCCTCGTCTTCTACCCCGAGGCGATCCAGCGCTTCCGGGTGGACCCCAACGAGCTGGAGCTGGAGACGCCCTACATCGACGCCCAGGTCGACGCCACCCGCCGGGCCTTCGGGCTGGACGAGATCAGCAGGGTCGACTACGACGTCACCCCCCGCCAGCCGTCCCTCGAGCGCGTCCGGGAGCACGCGTCGAGCGTGCCGCTCTGGGACGACCGCCCCCTGAAGGCGACGTACGACCAGCTCCAGGGGCTGCTGGCCTACCACGAGTTCCCCGACGTGGACGTGGACCGCTACGGCCCGCGCGACAGCCCGCAGCAGGTGGCGATCGGCGTGCGCGAATTCGCCCCCGGCCGCCTGGACCCCTCGGCGCGCACCTGGCAGAACCTGCACCTCCGCTACACCCACGGCACCGGGTGGGTGGCCACGGCCGTGGACCGGGCCACCGAGGGCGGGGAGCCCAAGTACTTCGTCCAGGACCTCCCCCCGCAGGTGTCCGAGGACGCCCCGGGGGACCTGGGGGCGGAGGAGCCGAAGGTCTACTTCGGCGAGCGGACGACCGAGTACGTCCTCGTCCCCCCCGACTCCTTCCCGGAGGCCGGGCCGCCCGCCGGCCTGGAGCTCGCGGGCGTCCTCCGCCGCGGCCTCATGGCCTGGGCGCTGGAGTCCAAGAACATCCTCCTGCGCGACCCGGGCACCGGCACGCCGCGCCTCATGTGGCGGCGACACGTGACGCGGCGCGTCCAGCACCTGGCGCCCTTCCTCCTCGTCGACCCGGACGTGTACCCGGTGATCCACGAGGGCCGGGTCAAGTGGATCGCCGAGGTCTACTCGGCGAGCTCCCGCTATCCCCTCTCCGAGCGCCACGACCTCGGGGGGCGGAGCGTCAACTACGTCCGCAGCGCGGCCAAGGCGGTCGTCGACGGGGTCACAGGGGAGACGACCTTCTACGCCGTGGCCCCCGACGACCCGCTCCTGTCCACCTACCGGTCGGTCTTCCCGGAGCTCTTCGAGGACCTCTCCGCGATGCCGTCCGGGCTGCGGCGGCACCTGCGCTACCCCCGGTCGCTCTTCCGGACCCAGGCCGAGGCGCTCCAGGCCTACCACATGACGAGGACGCCCGAGTTCTACCAGCGGCAGGACCTGTGGAGCGTCGGGCGGGAGGTCTACGAGGGCCAGCCCCGGGACGTCACCCCCTACTACCTCGTCATGCCGTTCCCCACCCAGGGGAGGGCCGTGGAGGACGAGGAGGCGGCGGAAGCGGCCGCCGAAGCGGGGGGGGACCCCGACGGGGGCGACGACGTCGGGGACCTCGACCAGGAGTTCGTCCTCACGCTGCCCTACACCCCGAGGAACCGGGACAACCTGGCGTCCTTCCTGATGGCCCGGAACGACGGGGAGCACCTCGGGGAGCTGTGGCTCTTCGACCTCTCCGGGAGGCAGCAGGTCTTCGGCCCCCGCCAGGTGGAGGTCCAGATCGACCAGGACCCGGTGATCTCGCAGCAGCTCTCCCTGTGGCAGCAGCAGGGCTCGCGGGCCATCCGGGGGCACCTCCTCCTGGTGCCGGTGGACGGCTACCTGGTCTACATCGAGCCCCTCTTCCTGGTGGCGGAGGACCGGGAGGGGGCCGCCCCCGGCCTGAAGCGCGTGATCGCGGCGGCCGGCGACCGGGTCGCCATGGGCGAGGACCTGGACGACGCGCTCCAGCGGCTGATGGGGGAGCGGGCCCGGACGGCTCCGCTGGAGGGCGTGGACCAGATGGAGGCTCCGGGCGCGGACGGGGGGGCGGAGGCCGGAGACGCCGTCCCCGGCCCCGCCCGGACGCCCTCGGACGGGCCGGCAGGCTCGACGCTCGACCGGGTGCGGCAGCTCCTCGACCGCGCCGACCGGGCGCTCAGGGAGGGGGACCTGGCCCGGTTCGGCGAGCTGTGGCGGCAGATCCAGGAAGCCGCCGGGCCCGGAGGCGCCGGGGCCGTCCCCGACACCGCGGGCCCGGCCGACGTCGGTCCGCCGGTCCCCGACACGGCGGACGCGACGGGCGCGGGCGACAGCGGCGGCCCGTGAGCGGGAGCGTCGTCGTCGCCATCGGGGGCAACGCCCTCTCGCCCTCCGGGGAGCGGGCCTCGATCCAGGGCCAGTTCCGCCACACGCGGGAGAGCCTCGCCCCGGTGGTGGACTTCGCGCTGGAGGGCTGGAACGTCGCCGTCGTCCACGGCAACGGCCCCCAGGTGGGCGACGAGCTGCGGCGGAGCGAGATCGCCCGGGACGAGGTGGAGCCGCTGCCCCTCGGGGTGCTGGTGGCCTCCACGGCCGGCTGGATCGGGTACATGGTCCAGCAGTCGCTGATCAACGCCCTGCGGCGGGCCGGCTCCGACCGCCGCGTGGCGACGGTCGTGACCCAGGTGGCGGTCGACGCCGACGACCCGGAGCTGGACCGCCCCACGAAGTTCGTCGGCCGGGGGGTGCGGGCGGAGGACCGCGCCCGGCTGGAGGAGGAGGGCTGGAGCGTGGAGGAGGACGCGAGGGGGCGGCTGCGCCGCCGGGTGCCCAGCCCCCGGCCGGTGGAGATCGTGGAGGCCCCGCTGGTGGCCGACCTGGTCGCCTCCGGCGACGTCGTCGTCGCGGCGGGCGGGGGCGGCGTCCCGGTGTACCGCGACGAGGAGCTGGGCCTCGAGGGCCTGGACGTGGTCGTCGACAAGGACCTGTCGGCGGCGCTCCTGGCCCGCGAGATCGGGGCGAGCGTGCTCCTCTTCCTGACCGACGTGGAGGCCGTGTACGAGGACTACGGGACGCCCGACGAGCGGCCCGTCGGCCGGCTGACCCCGGACGAGGCCCGCCGGCTCGCCGAAGAGGGCCAGCTCGGCGCCGGCAGCATGCGGCCGAAGGTCGAGGCCGCCGCCCGGTTCGTCGAGGGCGGCGGGGGACGGGCGGTCATCGCGCACCTCCGGTCCGCCCGGTCGGCGCTCGACGGGGAGGCGGGCACCGAGGTCGTGGCCGGCTGACCCGGCCGGCTCCGCGCCGCGTCGGTCGCCGGAGGGACGGGCCGAGAGGATCCAGATCTGACGACGCAACCACGGAGACACGATGGACATCCACGAGTACCAGGCGAAGAAGATCTTCCGCTCGCACGACGTCCCGGTCCCCCCGGGGCGGGTCGCCCGGTCGCCCGGGGAGGCGCAGGAGATGGCGGCCGACCTCGGAGGGTCCGTGGTGGTGAAGGCCCAGGTGCACGCCGGCGGCCGCGGCAAGGCCGGGGGGGTGAAGATCGTCGACGACCCCGCGGCGGCCCGCGAGGCCGCGGAGGAGATCCTCGGCATGGAGATCAAGGGCCTCGTCGTCCGGAAGGTGCTCGTCACCCCGGCCGTCGAGATCGAGTCCGAGGCCTACGCCGGCGTGGTCATGGACCGGGGCTCGGGACGGCCGGTCTTCATGGTCTCCCCGGAGGGGGGCATGGACATCGAGCGGGTGGCCGAGGAGAAGCCGGACGCCATCAAGAAGCTCCCGGTCGACCCCCGGTACGGCCTGCTGGCCAACCAGGCCAACCGGCTCGCGTACTTCCTCTACGACGACCCGGAGCTGGCCCGGAGCGCCTCGGGGATCCTGGGCGACCTCTGGAGCGCGTACCGCGACGCCGGCGCGACGCTGGCCGAGATCAACCCGCTGGTGGCCACCCACGGGGGCGAGCTCGCCGCCATCGACGCGAAGATGACGATCGACGACAACGAGCTCTTCCGCCACGAGCGCATCGCGGAGATGCGGGACGAGGAGGCCGAGGACGACGCCGAGCGCAGGGCCCGGGACGCGGGGCTCAGCTACATCAAGCTCGACGGCGACGTCGGCTGCTGCGTGAACGGCGCCGGGCTGGCGATGGCCACCATGGACATGGTGAAGTACTACGGGGGCGAGCCCGCGAACTTCCTGGACATCGGCGGGTCGTCGAGCCCCGACAAGGTCGTCTCGGCGCTGGAGATCATCACCTCCGACGCCGGCGTCGGCTCCATCCTCTTCAACATCTTCGGCGGGATCACCCGCTGCGACGACGTCGCCAACGGGCTCGTCGAGGCCACCGACCGGCTGGAGCTCGACGTGCCGCTGACGATCCGGCTCACCGGGACCAACGAGGAGGAGGCCGTCCGGATCCTCGAGGAGCACGGGTTCGAGGCCATGGTCGACATGGACCGTGCGGTCCAGCGGGCGGTGGAGACGGCCGGCTGACGGCTCGGGCGACGAGGGAGACACGCGACACGCACGAGGCAGACAGAGGGAGACACGGGAGACGAGACGATGGGCATCTTCATAGACGAGGACACCCGGGTCGTGGTGCAGGGGATCACCGGCCGCGACGGGTCGTTCCACGCCCGACAGATGAAGGACTACGGCACCCGGGTGGTGGCCGGCGTGACCCCGGGGAAGGGCGGGGAGAGCGTGGCCGGCGTCCCGGTCTACGACACGGTCGAGGAGGCCGTCGAGCGGGAGGGGGCGAACACCAGCGTCGTCTACGTCCCCGCCGCCTTCGCGGCCGACGCCGTCTACGAGGCCGCCGACAGCGGGATCGACCTGGTGGTGTGCATCACCGAGGGAGTTCCCGTGGCCGACATGACACGGGTGGTGCCGTACCTCGAGGAACGCGACGTGCGCCTGATCGGGCCCAACTGCCCGGGCCTCATCAGCCCGGGCGTCTGCAAGGTGGGGATCCTGCCGGGCCAGATCGTCCGGGAGGGCCCCGTGGGCATCGTCAGCCGCAGCGGGACCCTCACGTACGAGGTGATCCACCAGCTCTCGAGCCGGGACGTCGGCCAGTCCACCTGCGTCGGCATCGGCGGGGACCCGATCATCGGCACCGACTTCGTCGACTGCCTGCGCGCCTTCGAGGACGACCCCGGGACCCGGGCCGTGGCCCTCATCGGCGAGATCGGCGGGACGGACGAGCAGGACGCGGCCCGCTTCGTGGAGGCCGAGATGGAGACCCCGGTGGTGGGCTTCGTCGCCGGGCAGACGGCGCCGCCGGGCCGGACGATGGGGCACGCCGGGGCCATCATCTCCGGCGCCGAGGGCACCGCCGAGCAGAAGATGCGGTTCTTCCGGGAGCACGGCGTGGCCGTGGCCGAGCGTCCGGCCGAGATGGGCGAGATCGTCGACGGATGGCTGTAGGCAGGGAAGGGAGCGAGCCGTGAGCGAGACCGAGACGACGCTGGCCATCATCAAGCCCGACGCCTTCGGCGCCGGCCGCGCCGGCCGGATCCTGGCCCAGCTCGAGGACGAGGGCTTCCGCATCCGGGCGGCCCGCGTCCACCGGCTGAGCCGGGAGGAGGCCGAGGCGTTCTACGCCGTCCACCGCGGGAAACCTTTCTTCGAGTCCCTTGTAGAGTTCATGACTTCCGGCCCGTGCCTCCCGGTGGCCCTCGAGCGCGAGGACGCCGTCGCGAAGCTCCGCGAGGTGATAGGGGCCACGGACCCGGCGGACGCGGCGGAGGGGACGGTCCGCGCGCGATGGGCCGAGAGCGTCGAGCGGAACGCCATCCACGCGGCGGACTCCCCGGAGAACGCCCGGGAGGAGCTGGCGTTCTTCTTCCCCCGGACGGCCGTCCTTTGAGCCTCAACCCTGTGTCCAGATGCTGGAACTCGACCTCCACGTCCTCGACCAGCGCCCGCAGCGGTGGCACGAGGAGATCCCCGAGGAGGGCGGGCCCTGGAGCGACACGGACCTGGAGTTCGACGTCCCTCCGGTCGTGGAGCTGCACGCCGCCCTCACGGGCGACAGGGGCGTGCACGTCGAGGGCCTCCTGGAGACGACGCTGCTGCTGGACTGCCGGCGCTGCCTCTCGGAGATCCGGAGGCCGCTGGAGCTCGAGCTGGACCTGCTCTTCGATCCGGGTGTCGAGAAGGAGGGGGAGCACGAGCAGGTCTACCCGCTGGAGGCGCAGGCCTCCACGCTGGACCTGGCCGGCCCGATCCGGGAGCAGCTCCTCCTGGACGTGCCGCCGTACCCGCTCTGCCGGGACGACTGCCGCGGGCTCTGCCCGAAGTGCGGCGTCGACCGGAACGAGGAGAGCTGCGACTGCGTCCTGGAGGAGCCCGACCCCCGCTGGGACGCGCTGCGCGAGCTGAAGGAAGCCGACTGAGCGGCGGAGAGCCCCGGCGGGGTCCCGTCGCCCGGACCGAGCACAGCCACGGACGAGGACGGAGACGATGGCCGTACCCAAGAAGAGGACCTCGAAACAGCGCAAGCGGAAGCGTCGCACGCACCACGGCGACGACGTCCCCGCCCATCAGTCCTGTCCCCAGTGCGGGGACTTCCGGCGCCCCCACCGGGTCTGCCCCACCTGCGGGCACTACGGGGGCGAGGCGGTGGTCCAGGTCGAGGAGTTCTGAGGCCCCGGGAGCCGGGAGCCCACGTCGCCGCAGCGCCCGACGGGCCCGATCCGGGTCGCCCTCGACGCCATGGGCGGCGACGGTGCGCCCGACGTCGCCGCACGCGCCGCCCGGGAGGCCCTCTCCGGCCCGGACGCTGAGCTCGAGGTCCTCCTCGTGGGGGACCCGGACGCCCTCTCCGCCGCCCTCGAGCGCGCCGGCGGCCGGCCCGAGGGCGTGACCGTGGTCCCGGCCGGCGAGGCCGTGGCGGACGA
This sequence comes from uncultured Gemmatimonadota bacterium, assembly GCA_964479295.1. Lineage (GTDB taxonomy): Bacteria > Gemmatimonadota > Gemmatimonadetes > Palauibacterales > Palauibacteraceae > CAYVFM01. The sequence continues at coordinate 26,815 of CAYZLN010000002.1, read as the reverse complement.
CGAGCCGCCGGCCCGGGCGGTGCGGCGGAAGCCCGACAGCTCCATCGCCGTGGGCCTCCGCCTCCAGCGGGACGGCGAGGCCGACGCCTTCGTCTCGGCCGGGTCGACCGGGGCGGTCATGGCCGGGTCGGTGCTCGTCCTGGGAGGCCTGCCGGGCGTGGACCGGCCGGCCCTCGGAGCCGTGGTCCCCACCGCCGACGACCCCGCGCTGATCGTGGACGTCGGGGCCAACGTCAGCTCGCGGCCCCGGCACCTCCACCAGTTCGCCCGGCTGGGCACCGTGTACGCCCGGGAAGTGCTGGAGGTCGACGACCCCGGCGTCGGCCTGCTGAACGTCGGCGAGGAGGAGGGGAAGGGGGACGAGGCGGCGGTGGAGGCCCACGGCCTGCTGCGCGCCGACGGGGACCTCCGGTTCGTGGGCAACGTCGAGGGCGACCAGATCATCCGCGGCGCCTGCGACGTCCTCGTCTGCGACGGTTTCGTCGGCAACGTGCTGCTGAAGTTCTACGAGTCGATCGCGGGCTACGTGGCGGGCCTGCTGGAGGAGGCCTCCGGCGGCCGGCTGCGGCCCGAGCACCGGCGCATCCGCAGGGTCCTCGACTACGCGGAGTACGGGGGCGCCCCGCTGCTCGGCGTCGACGGCGTGGCGGTGGTCTGCCACGGGGCCTCGTCGCCCCGCGCCGTGCGCAACGCCGTGGGGGTGGCGGCCCGGGCGGCCCGGTCGGGGATCGTCGACGCGCTGGCGCGGGGGCCCTAGGACGGAAGCGCCACGAGAGAGGAGGAGGGGAGCGATGGAGGCCAGCACGGAGAGCGGGAGCGGAGGCGGCACGGCCGTGCTCTTCCCGGGGCAGGGCGCCCAGGAGGTCGGCATGGGCCGGGACCTCGCCGAGGCCTTCCCCGAGGCGGCCGAGCTGTTCGAGCGCGCGGAGGACGTCCTGGGCGTGCCCCTCCGCCGGATCTGCTGGGACGGGCCCGAGGAGGAGCTGACCCGGACCGAGAACGCCCAGCCGGCGCTGCTTCTCCACGGCTACGCCGTCTGGTCGCTGCTCCCCGAGGCCCTGAGGGCGTCGGCCACGGTGGGGGCGGGCCACTCGCTCGGGGAGTTCACCGCCTACCTCGCCGCGGGGGCGCTCGGCTTCGAGGACGCCCTCCGCCTCGTCCGGCGGCGGGGCGAGCTCATGGCCGCCTCGGAGGAGGGGACCATGGCGGCCGTGATCGGCCTCGACGACGAGGAGGTCGAGGCCGTGTGCGAGGCGACGGACGGGGTGGTGGTCCCGGCCAACTTCAACGCCCCCGGCCAGGTGGTCGTCAGCGGCGCGACCGACGCCGTGGAGCGCGCCGGGGACCGGGCCCGGGAGGCCGGGGCGCGGGTGATGGAGCTCGACGTGAGCGGCGCCTTCCACTCGCCCCTGATGGAGGTCGCCCGGGACGGGCTGGAGGAGGCCCTGCGCGACGTCGAGATCCGTCCCCCGCGCTTCCCGGTCGTGGCCAACGCCGCCGCCCGACCCGTCGACGACCCCGACACGGCGCGCGAGCTGCTGGTGGAGCAGCTCACCTCGCCCGTGCGATGGGTCGCGGGGGTGGAGGCGATGCGTTCGCGGCGGCTCGACCGCTGGCTCGAGCTCGGGCCCGGGAGGGTGCTGGCGGGCCTGATGCGACGCATCGACCGGTCGGTCGAGGTCGAGTCGCTGGGGAGCGCGGAGGACGTGGACGAGATCCGACGGGAGGTCGAAGATGGGTGAGCTCGACGACGCCACCGCCATCGTCACCGGGGGGTCCCGGGGCATCGGATTCTCCATCGCCGAGGCGCTGGCCGCGGGCGGGGCGCAGGTCGCGGTGACCGCCCGGGCGGAGAGCCGGGCCTCGGAGGCCGCCGACGCCCTCGGCGGCGCCGGGGGGCGGGGGTACGCGTGCGACGTCCAGGACGCCTCGGCGTGCGGCGACCTGATCGACCGGGTGGAGGACGAGATGGGCCCCGTCGACGTCCTGGTCAACAACGCCGGGATCGCCCGCGACAACCTCCTCGTCCGGCTCGACGACGAGGACTGGCAGGAGGTGCTCGACACGAACCTCCGGGGGGCGTTCTTCATGACCCGGGCCGTCGCCCGCGGGATGATGCGCCGGAGGTCCGGCCGTATCGTGAACATCAGCAGCGTCGTGGGGTTGACGGGCAACCGCGGTCAGGCCAACTATGCGGCCTCGAAAGCGGGCCTCGTGGGGCTCACCAAGTCGGTGGCACGGGAGCTCGCCAGCCGGAACGTGCTCGTGAACGCCGTCGCCCCCGGCTTCGTCGAGACCGACATGACGTCGGACCTCGACGGGGAAGCACGCGAGGAGCTCTCCGAGCGCATCCCTCTGGGACGGATCGGCGAGCCCGGCGACGTCGCCAGCGTGGTCCGCTTCCTGGTGGGGCCCGGCGCCTCCTACATCACCGGGCAGGTCCTGGTCGTGGACGGCGGCATGGCGATGTGAGATCCGTCCCCCGCCGCGGGCGGCCGACGCGTCGGCGGCACGCAGCCTGCGCCCCGCCGGACCGGGACGTCGCACCGAACCGAGAACCTACCAGCGAGGAGGGTCCGAATGTCGGAGATGAAGGACGCCGTCAAGGAGATCATCGCCAGCGAGCTGGGCGTCGAGATCGGGAAGGTCACCGAGGACGCCCACTTCGTGGACGACCTGGGCGCCGACTCCCTGGACACCGTGGAGCTCGTGATGGCGTTCGAGGAGGAGTTCGGCCTCGAGATCCCCGACGAGGACGCCGAGGAGATGCAGACCGTCGGCGACGCCATCGACTACCTCTCCGAGAAGCAGGGGTGAGGCCCTCCCCCCCCGCCCGGGCCGCCGTGGGCAGGGCCCGGCCGTGACGGTGAAGGACCGACGGGTCGTCGTCACCGGCCTCGGGCTGGTGACGGCGGTCGGCGCGGACGTGGAGTCCACCTGGTCGGCGCTCCTGGACGGGGTGAGCGGCGCGGGCCCCATCACGCAGTTCGACGCCTCCGAGCACGACGTCCGCTTCGCCTGCGAGGTCGACGACTTCGACCCCTCCGTATACCTCGACCGGAAGCAGCGGAAGCGCACCGACCGCTTCGTGCAGTTCGCGGTGGCGGCCGCCGATCAGGCCACCGAGGCCGCCGGGGGCGAGCAGGTCTTCCGGGCGCTCCCGGACGACCGCACCGGCGTCGTCCTCGGCACCGGGATCGGCGGGCTCGACACGATGGAGGAGCAGCACACCCGGCTGCTGGAGCGGGGGCCCGGCCGGGTCTCCCCGTTCTTCATCCCGATGTTCATCGGCGACATGGCGGCCGGTCAGCTCTCCATGCGGTACGGGGTCCGGGGGCCGAACTACGCCACCGTCTCGGCGTGCGCGTCGAGCGCGCACGCGGTCGGCCTGGCCTATCGGTCCGTCCGGACCGGCGAGGCGGACATCATGATCACCGGCGGGACCGAGGCCACGGTCACGCCCCTGTGCATGGCCGGGTTCTCGTCCATGAAGGCCCTGTCGACCCGCAACGACGACCCGGCCTCCGCCTCCCGCCCCTTCGACGCCGACCGGGACGGCTTCGTCCTCGGCGAGGGGGCCGGCGTGCTGATCCTGGAGAGCCTCGAGCACGCCCGCGAGCGGGGCGCCGAGGTCCTGGCCGAGATCGCGGGGTTCGGCCAGAGCGCCGACGCCCACCACATGACCGCGCCGCCGCCGGAGGGGGAAGGGGCCCAGCTCGCCATGCGGAAGGCCCTGGACGACGCGGGCCTCGATCCCGAGGAGGTGGGCTACGTCAACGCCCACGGCACCTCGACGCCCGCCAACGACCCCACCGAGACGACGGCGGTCAAGGCGGTCTTCGGGGACCACGCCCACGAGCTCCTCGTGGGGTCCACCAAGTCCATGACCGGCCACACGCTCGGCGCGGCGGGCGGCGTGGAGGCGGCCATCACGGCGCTGGTCTGCCGCCACGGCGTCGTCCCTCCGACCATCAACTACGAGACCCCGGATCCGGACTGCGACCTGGACTACGTGACGGACGGGCCGGTGGAGCGGGACGTCCGGGCGGCCGTCACCAACTCCTTCGGCTTCGGCGGCCACAACGCGACCCTGGCCCTCTCCCGATGGGAAGGGTGACAGGGCCCGTCGGCCCTCTCCGTCCGGCCGCCGCCCCCTGGCCGGGCGGCCCACCGGGCCCCGGACGCTGACGCCCCCGTGAGGCGGCGGATCGCCCGACCCCGGCGGTCCCCGTCGGATCGGCCGGCGGGGGGCGCATGCGCTCCCCCCACGCGGGGACGCCGCTGATGCGGGTGGGCCTCGGCTTCGACTCCCACCGGTTCGACGGCTCCGAGCCGCTGGTCCTGGGCGGGACGACCATCGACGGCCACGACGGCCTGGCGGGCCACTCCGACGCCGACGCCGTGGCCCACGCCGTCATCGACGCGCTTCTGGGCGCGGCGGGGCTGGGCAGCATCGGGGAGCATTTTCCCGACGACGCCCCGGAGCTCGCCGGCGCCGACTCGATGGACCTCCTCGCCTCGGCCGTGCGGGAGGTGGAGGGCGACAACTACCAGGTGGTGAACGCCGACGTCACCGTCGTGACCCGCACGCCGGCCATCGCGCCCCACGCGGCCGAGATGGAGGAGGCCCTGGCCGAGCGCCTCCACGTCTCCCCGGGCCACGTCAACGTCAAGGGCAAGAGCAACGAGGGCATGGGATGGATCGGCAGCGGCGAGGGGCTGGCGGCCATGGCCGTGGTCACGCTCGACCGGATCGACGACTCGGACCTGCTCCACGCCGCCCTGCGGTCGGGGGGATGACCCCCCGTGCAGGAGACGCTGGACCGGCTCCTCGCCCTCCTGGACGTCGTCCCCGTCGAGGTCCTCTACGTGGTCATCGCCGCCGGGGCGGCGGTGGAGAACGTCTTCCCCCCGATCCCGTCCGACACCTTCGTGCTGCTCGGGGGCGTGCTGGCCGACCGCGGCTTCCTGGCGTGGCGGGTCGTGCTGGGCGTGGCGTGGCTCGCCAACCTGACCATGGGCGTCGCCGTCTACCTGGCGGGCCGCCGGTACGGGCGGGCGATCTTCGACACCCGGTGGGGCCAGTGGCTGCTGCGGCCGCACCAGCTCAACCAGATGGCGGCCTTCTACGAGCGGCACGGCACCCTGACGGTCCTGGTCAGCCGGTTCTTCCCCGTCTTCCGCGTCCTCGTGCCGGCCTTCGCAGGGATCAGCCGCCTCGGGTTCTGGCGCACCGCGGCCCCGCTGGCCGTGGCCACCGGGGTCTGGTACACGGTGCTGGTCTGGGCGGGGATCGCGGCCTCCCGGAACGTCCCGCGGCTCGTCCGCTGGGCGGAGACGGCGAACGTCTGGCTCGTGGCCGCCGCCGCGGTCCTGTCCGGGCTCGTCGCCGCGTGGTGGTGGCGCACGCGCCGCGGCGACGGCCGGGGAGCCGCCGGGGACGCCGGGGCCGACGACCCCCCGGAGGCCTCGCCGTGACCCCGGAGGGCGGCCCTCCGGCGGCGGGGGAGGAGGCGGACGGGGTGGACCGCCGGTTCCTGCTGCGGCCGTACTCCGACTACCTGCGGTTCGACCGGGGGCTGTCCGAGCGAACGCGGGACGCGTACGTCCGCGACTGCCGCCAGATGGCCGGGTTCGCCGCCGAGCGCGGGGTGGCCGGGCCGGAGGGGGTCGACTACGATCTCCTCCGGGGCTTCGTCGCGAGCCTCATGGACGAGGGGCTGGCCGCCAGCACCGTCTCGCGGAAGATCTCGGCCCTGCGGAGCTATTTCGGCTTCCTGGTCGCCGAGGGCCGCCTGGAGGCGGACCCGACGGAGCGGCTGGAGGCCCCGCGGAAGGGGCGCAGCCTGCCGGAGGTGTTGACCTACGGGGAAGTCGAGGAGATCCTGGCCGCCGTGCCGGTCGAGCACGAGCTCGCCTTCCGCGACCGGGCGATGCTGGAGGTGCTCTACGGCGCCGGGCTCCGGGTGTCGGAGCTCGTCGACCTCGAGCTCAGGGACCTCATGCCGGACGAGGAGCTGATCCGGGTGATGGGGAAGGGCTCCAAGGAGAGGATCGTCCCCCTCGGCGGCCGGGCCGCCGACGCCCTCGGACGCTACCTCCGGGAGCTCCGCCCACGGCTCGACCGGGGCGAGGGCGAGGGGGTCGTCTTCCTGAACCACCACGGCCGTCCCCTCACCCGCATGGGGGCGTGGAAGATCGTGCGCCGCCACGTGGACCGCACCGACGTCGACCGCCGCGTGACCCCGCACACGTTCCGGCACAGCTTCGCGACGCACCTCCTGGAGGGCGGCGCCGACCTGGCGGCCGTCCAGGAGATGCTCGGCCACGCCGACATCTCCACCACCCAGATCTACACCCACGTGGACCGGGCCTACCTCCGGGAGGTCCACCGCTCGCACCACCCCCGCGGATGATCGAACCGGCGGATCGGGCCCGCCGACTCGCCGCGCCGGCCCCGGGGGGCCCGCGTCGCCGGGCCGGCCGGGGGCCGACGCCGGGGGAGGGCGCCCCGTGAGCCGGGCGTCCCGCGTGCTCAGCCTCGCCCGGAACCGGCGGAGGGTGCAGACCTTCGACGACCGGCCCGTCCCGGAGGAGGCCCTGGAGTGCGTCCTGGAGTGCGGCCGGTGGGCCCCGTCGGCGAAGGAGGCGCAGCCCTGGCGCTTCGTCGTCGTCCGCAACGGCCTGACCCGCAGCCGGATCGCCGAGGCGGCCTTCAACCATCCGCACGCGCGCACGGCCCCGGTGATCGTGGCCGGCTGCGCACGGATCCACTCCCACGTCAGCGGGACCGGGCGGCCGAGCCACCCCGTCGACCTGGCCGCGGCGGTCCAGAGCATGGTCCTGGGCGCCGCCGACCTCGGGCTCTCCTCGGCGTGGATCACCGGGTTCCGGGAGTCGTCCGTGCGGGACGCGCTCGGGATCCCGGACCCGGTGCCGGTCATCGCCCTCCTGGCGCTCGGCTATCCGGACGGGCTCGAGCCCCTGCCGGAGCGCGAGCCCCGGGAGGAGGTCGTGGCGTGGGAGAGCTGGGAGGGGGGCGCGGCGCGATGACGCCCGCACGCGGCCGGCCGTCGGGCCCCGCCGGCCCGGACCGGCGGTTCCCGGGGGACGGTCGGATCGGCCCCGCGGCGGTCGCGGCCGTCCTCGCGCTCCTCGCCGCCCTGCCGACCGCCGCCGCGGCCCAGGACGTGGACTTCTCCCCCCGGGCCGACCGGCCGGAGGAGCGGCGGCTCGACCGGTTCCTGGAGACGTCGGACTTCCGGATGCTCACGCGCGACACCGTCGTGGCCCGGGCGGACACCGTCGCCGGCTCCCTCCTCGTCCTGGAGGCGGCGGTGCGCCTCGAGGGACGGGTCGAGGGCGACGTCTGGGTCGTCGGGGGCGACCTCTTCCTCCGCCCCGGCGCCCGCGTCGGGGGCGACGTGGCCGTCCTCGGGGGCGGCTGGTACGCCTCGTCGCTGGCGGAGGTCGACGGGGAGGTGCTCCACCGCCCGAACCTCCTGCTCCGGGCCGTCCGCCGCGACGGCCGGTGGGAGATCCGGCACGTGGCGGAGGAGCGCGAGGTGCTCGAGCTCCACGGGCTCTCGGGGTTCCACGCCCCCCTCTACCGGAGGGTGTCGGGCTGGACCTTCGGGTGGGGCGGCCGGGTGCAGGCCGTCGACGCGCCCTGGCAGCCGAGCCTGGAAGCGGAGGTCCGCTTCAACACGGAGGGGACCGGACAGCTCGAGGGCACGGCGCGCCAGTTCTGGCACCCGACCGGTGAGTTCCGCTTCGGCCTCGAGGCCGAGCGCGCGGTCCGGTCCAACGAGGCTTGGATCGCGTCGGACGTGCCCAACTCGCTCCGGTACCTCCTCTCCGGGGAGGACCTCCGGGACTACTACCGGTCGGAGCGGGCCACCTTCCTGGTCGGCTGGCCCGCCCGCCAGGGCTGGGGCGGCTCCGTCTCCGTCAACTGGGAGCAGGCGCGCAGCCTCGAGGCCCGCCCCCTGGCCGTCCTCTTCGACGACGACGCGGACGTGCGCCCCAACCCGTCCGTCGACGAGG
>CAYZLN010000002.1:5942-18669 GCA_964479295.1 uncultured Gemmatimonadota bacterium | reverse complement strand
GCCGTCCTCTTCGACGACGACGCGGACGTGCGCCCCAACCCGTCCGTCGACGAGGGGAAGATCTGGAGCCTCGAGGCCGCGCTCGGGTATCGGCGCCGCGCCGCCGACCGCCGGCTGCAGGCCGAGCTCCGGGTCGAGGCCGCCGACTCCGCGACGGCCGGGGACTTCTCGTTCCTCCGGGGCCAGGGCCGGATCTCCTGGCGCAGGCCGGGGCTGACGGCGGGCCACCGGCTCGAGCTGCTCGGCATCGGGCGCGTCGACCTCGCCGGGGACCTGCCGCGGCAGCGCTGGTCGTCGCTCGGCGGCGACGGCACGCTCCCGACGCTCGGCGAGCTCGAGCGCCGGGGCGCCCGCATGTTCTTCCTCCGGACCACCTACCTGGTGCCGGTCGAGCCGCTGAGGATCCCGGTGGCCGGGGTCCCCCGCGTCTTCCTGCGCAACGCCGTCGGGGCCGCCTGGAACGAGGGGGCCGACGCGCGCGTCGAGGACAACGTCAGCGCCGGAGTCCGCTTCCTCTTCCTCGAGGCCGGGATCGCCGTGAACCCGACCCGCTCGGACATGGACCCGTCGCTGCTCGTCCAGGGGGTGCTCCCGGCCCGGTTCTGGCCGTAGGGGAGGGGGCGCCCGGCGCCCGCGCCTGCTTTGACAGCCCCCGGGGGGCGGCCTACGTTCCGCGCACGTGAGCCCCGACCGGCCGACGACGGCCTCGAGCCGTTCCGCCCCCCGGCGCCTCGCCCGTCCCCGACACGGGTGGAAGGGGCCGCGTCTCCGCCGACGGACCGGGCCGGTGCACCGGGACGGGCCCGGGGGACGGCCGACGTCCCCGTGACCGTGCTCTGCGTGCTCCCGGCCCGCCTCGGGAGCCGACGGCTGCCCCGCAAGCCCCTCAGGACGCTGGCCGGACGGCCGCTGGTCGAGTGGAGCTGGCGGTCGGCGCGGGAGGTTCCGGAGTTCGACGAGGTGTGGGTGGCCACCGACTCGCCGGAGGTGGCGGAGACGGTCCGGGGCTTCGGGGGGACCGCCGTCCTGACCGAGGCGTCGCACGCGTCCGGGACCGACAGGGTCGCGGAAGCCGCCGGGCTCCCGAGGGCACGATCCCACCCCGTCGTGGTAAACTATCAGGCGGACGAGCCCTTCCTGCCCGCCGCTCCGGTGGGCCGCGCAGTGAGGGCCGTCGCCGAGGGGGACGCGGGGGTCGCGACCCTGGCGTGTCCGCTCCGGAGCGGCGAGGCCTGGCGGTCGAGGTCCGTGGTCAAGGTCGTTCGCGACTCCGCGGGGGACGCCCTCTACTTCAGCCGGGCCCCGGTGCCGCGGCCCCGGGACGGGGCGCCGGACTGGTCGAGGGCGCCCCGGGACGGCGGCGGTCACGGCGGGACGGGCAAGGGCCCCGACGACGGAGCCGCCGGGGCCGGGGACGGATGGCCGTACCTCCGCCACGTGGGCCTCTACGCGTTCCGGCGCGAGGCGCTGGAGCGCTGGACCTCGCTCCCGCCCTCCCGCCTCGAGCGGGTGGAGCGCCTGGAGCAGCTCCGGGCGCTGGAGGCGGGCATGGACGTCCGGGTGGTCACGGCCCCTCCGAGCCCGCCCGGCGTCGACGTCCCGGACGACCTCGAGAGGGCCGAGCGGATCCTTCAGCAGAGACATCCCGACACGGGAGACGTGGCCGATGCCTGACTCAGACTCCTCCCCCACCCGCTACATCTTCGTCACCGGCGGCGTGGTCTCCTCCCTGGGGAAGGGGATCGCCTGCGCGTCCCTGGGGCGCCTCCTCGTCGAGCGGGGGCTCCGGGTGACGATCCAGAAGTTCGACCCCTACATCAACGTCGACCCGGGGACCATGTCCCCCTTCCAGCACGGGGAGGTCTTCGTCACCGACGACGGGGCCGAGACGGACCTGGACCTGGGCCACTACGAGCGCTTCATCGACGAGTCCCTCTCCGAGTCCAACAACGTCACCACCGGGAAGGTCTACCAGGACATCATCACGAAGGAGCGCCGGGGCGACTTCCTCGGGGCCACGGTGCAGGTGATCCCGCACATCACCGACGAGATCAAGTCGAACATCCGGCGCCTGGCGCCGAACCGGGACGTGGTCATCACCGAGATCGGCGGCACGGTCGGCGACATCGAGTCGCTGCCCTTCCTGGAGGCGCTGCGGCAGTTCCGTCAGGACGTCGGCCGGGAGAACACGCTCTTCGTCCACCTGACGCTGGTGCCCTACCTGGACGCCGCGGGCGAGCTCAAGACCAAGCCCACACAGCACTCGGTCCGGGAGCTGATGGAGACCGGGATCCAGCCCGACGTGCTCGTGGCCCGGTGCGACCGGCCCCTGACCGACGAGGTGAAGAAGAAGATCGCCCGGTTCTGCAACGTGGACCTCAAGCACGTCATCGAGTCGAAGAACCTGGAGACGATCTACGGGGTCCCGCTCCGGTACCGCGAGCAGCGGCTGGACGACCACGTCATCGACCTCCTCGACGTCGGGCCGGCCCCTCCCCCCGACCTCTCCACCTGGGAGACGCTCGTGGACCGGATCGAGAACCCGGCCCGGGGACGGGTGAGGATCGCCGTGGTCGGCAAGTACACGAAGCTCGCCGACGCCTACATGTCGATCCAGCAGGCGCTGGTCCACGGCGGCGTCGACCGGCAGACCGGGGTCGACATCGACTGGGTCTCCTCGGAAGAGCTCGACGGCGAGAAGGTCCATCGGCTCGACGACTACGACGGCGTCCTCGTGCCGGGGGGCTTCGGGGTCCGGGGGGTCGAGGGGATGGTCGAGACGGTCCGCTACATCCGGGAGAACGACATCCCGTACTTCGGCATCTGCCTGGGCCTCCAGTGCGCGATCATCGAGTTCGCCCGGAACGTGTGCGGGCTGGAGGAGTCGCACTCCGCCGAGTTCGACGAGGACACCGAGGCCCCCGTCATCACCCTGATGGACTCGCAGCGGCAAGTGACGGAGAAGGGCGGCACGATGCGGCTCGGGGCCTACCCCTGCCGCCTGCAGGAGGGGACGCTGGCCCGCCGCATCTACGACACGGCCGAGGTCTCCGAGCGGCACCGGCACCGGTACGAGGTCAACAACGAGTACCGGGACGTCCTGGTGGAGCACGGGATGGCGCTGAGCGGGCTGTCGCCGGACGAGCAGCTCGTCGAGATCGTGGAGCTGCCGGACCATCCCTTCTACGTCGGCACCCAGTTCCACCCCGAGTTCCGCTCGCGGCCCACCCGTCCCCATCCGCTCTTCTCGGCCTTCGTCGAGGCGGCGCGCCGTCGCCGCGACGCCGCGGGCCGCGGGGAGGCCGGGACGGACGAGCCGACGGAGGAGCGGGCCGAGCGGGCGGCGCTGGGCTGACCGCCCGTGACGACGGACGTCGCCTCCCTCTTCCGGCCGTCGCCGCCCTTCTTCCTGGTGGCGGGGCCCTGCGTGCTGGAGGACCCGGACCTCGAGCTCCGGGTCGCCCGGCATCTGGGTGAGGTCGCGGGACGGCTCGGGTTCCCGGCCGTCTTCAAGGCGTCCTTCGACAAGGCGAACCGCACGAGCCTCTCGTCCTTCAGGGGCCCGGGCCTGGAGGAGGGCCTGGACCGACTCCGCCGGGTCCGGGACGAGACCGGCCTCCCCGTCCTGACCGACGTCCACGAGCCGGCCCAGGCCGGGGCCGCCGCCCGCGCGGTGGACGTGCTGCAGGTGCCCGCGTTCCTCAGCCGGCAGACCGACCTGCTGCTGGCGGCGGGCGAGACGGGACGGCCGGTGAACGTGAAGAAGGGCCAGTGGATGGCCCCGGAGCAGATCCGGCACTCGGTCGAGAAGGTCCGGGCCGGCGGAAGCGACCGGGTCTCGGTCACCGAGCGGGGCACCGCCTTCGGGTACGGGCGCTGGGTCGTGGACATGCGCAGCTTCCGGATCATGCGGGAGAGCTGCCGGGCGCCGGCCCTCTTCGACGCCACCCACTCGGTGCAGCTCCCGGGGGCGGGTCCGGGCGAGAGCGGCGGCGAGCCCCGGCACGCCCCGTCCCTCGCCCGCGCCGCGGTGGCGGCGGGCGCCGACGCCCTCTACCTGGAGATCCACCCCGCGCCGGCCACGGCGCCCTCCGACGGGGCCAACATGCTGCCCCTCGAGGAGCTCGAGCCCATGATGGAGAGCGTGCTCCGGCACGTGGAGGCCCGAGGCGAGGCCCCGCGCGCCGAGCGACGGGAGGAGGCACGATGATCCCCGGGGACACGGCCCGCAACGTCGAGCTGCTGGTGCTGGACGCCGACGGCGTGCTCACCGACGGCGGCATCTACGTCGCCGACGGCGTCGACGGCGAGCCCTTCCAGCTCCGCCGCTTCCACGTCCGGGACGGGATGGCCGTCCACCTCCTGCGGCAGGCCGGCATCGAGCCGGTCGTCGTCTCGGGCCGGGACTCGCCGGCGGTCCGCGAGCGCGCCCGCGAGCTGAGGATCGACGAGGTGCACCAGGTCACGCCCTGGAACAAGGTCCCCGTGATCCGGGGGCTCCTGGACGACCGGGGCCTGACGTGGTCCCACGCCGCGTGCCTCGCCGACGACCTCGCGGACATCGCCGTCATGGAGGCGGCGGCGCTACCGGCGTGCGTGGCCGACGCCGTGCCCGAGATCCGCCGGCGGGCCGACTGGATCGGGGAGCGGCCCGGGGGCCGGGCCGCCGTGAGGGAGTTCACGGAGGCCCTCCTTCAGGCGCGCGGCCAGTGGGACGACGTCGTGGAGGCGTACCTCGAGCGCGCACGGGGCGGGTCCGGGCCGACGTGAACGACGACGAGATCCTCGAGCGCGGCCGGGAGGCCCTCCGGGTCGAGGGCGAGGCCGTCCTGGCCCTGGAGGAGCGCCTCGGGGAGCCCTTCCTCCGCGCCGTCCGCGCCGTCCTCGACGCCGAGGGGCGGGTGGTGGTCTCCGGCGTCGGCAAGTCGGGGACGGTGGCGCGGAAGATCGCCTCCACCCTCGCCTCCACCGGCACCCCGGCCGTCTTCCTCCATCCCGTGGAGGGGGCCCACGGCGACCTGGGCCTGCTCGTCCGGGGCGACCTCCTGGTCGCCGTCTCGAACAGCGGCGAGTCGGAGGAGCTGGCCGAGCTCATGCCCGCCGTCAAGCGGCTGGACGTGCCGGTGGTCGCCCTCACGGGCGATCCGGGCTCCACCCTCGGCCGCCACGCCGACGTCGTCCTGGACGCCGGGGTCGACGCGGAGGCGGGCCCCCTGGAGCTGGCGCCGACGGCGAGCAGCACGGCCGCGATGGCCTACGGGGACGCCCTGGCCGTGGCCCTGCTCGCGGCCCGGGGCTTCGACGCCCGCGACTTCGCCCGTCTCCACCCGCGGGGGACGCTGGGGCGCAAGCTCCTCTGGACGGTCGGCGACGTGATGCTGGAGGACCCCGCCGAAGTGCCGTCGCTGCCCCCCGACGCCCCCCTCTCCGAGGCCATGCACGAGATCGCCTTCCGGCGGGGGACGGTGCCGGTGGTCGACGGCGACCGGCGGGTGACGGGCGTCGTCACCGCGGGCGACCTGACCCGGTACGCGGAGGACCACCCGGACTTCCTCGAGCGCCCCACCCGGGAGGCGATGAGCCCCGACCCGCACCTCGTGGCCCCCGACGCGCTGGCGGCCGAGGCCGTCCGGAGGATGGAGGAGCACGGGATCATGGCGCTGCCGGTGGTGGACGGCGACCGGGTGCTCCTGGGCATCGTCCACCTCCACGACCTGCTGCGGGAGGGCGTGGCGTGAGGCGGCTCGTCCCGGCGCTCGCCGCGCTCCTCCTGGCCGGCGCCTGCGGCGAGGAGCAGCCCGACCCCGAGCTCTCCGGCCCCGACTTCAGCGAGCTGGAGGCCGACCAGGTCATGGTGGAGGTCGAGCACTACATGACCCGGGAAGGGGTGCGGAACGCGCACCTGGTGGCGGACACGGTGTACCTGATGGACGAGGGATCCTCGGCCCACCTCCGGCACTACACCGTGGACTTCTACGACGACCGGGGCGACCGGACGTCCGTCCTCACCGCCGACGACGGGGTGTACGACATGCAGACCGGCGACATGCGGGCGTCCGGGGACGTCGTCGTGGTCGACCCCGAGGGCACCCGGCAGCTCACCACCGAGGAGCTCCGGTACGACTCCGAGACCCGGATGCTGGAGAGCGACTCGTCCTTCACCCTCGTCCGCGGCCGGGACACCCTCCGGGGGACGGGCTTCGTCACCAACCCGGGGCTCGACTCCCTCACGACCCGCCGGCCGGCCGTCGTCTCGCCGCCCGAGGAAGAGGAGACGGAGGGGTCCGGGGACGGGCCCGGGGAGGCGGAGGAGGAGGGGGACGGTTGACCGCCCCCCCGGTCCGTCCCGCCGCGGCCGCGATCGCCGCGGCCGCGGCGCTGGCGGCGGCGGGCGCGGGGGGCGTCGACGCCCAGGAGGAGCGGGACGGCGGCCAGGAGCGCTCGTGCCGGCTGATCCTCGAGCCCACCACCGACTCGACGGAGAGCGTCAGCGTGGAGGTCGAGCAGGACACCTACGTGACCCACGTCCGCGGCGGCCTGCGGTGGACCTGCGGCTCGGCCCGGATGGTGGCCGACAGCGCGGTGCGCTACGAGGGGGACGGCCGCCTCGAGATGATCGGGTCCGTCGACTACGCCGACTCGGCCCGGACCCTCCTCGCGGAGCGCGTGACCTACTACGAGCGGGAGGACCGCATCGTGGCCCGGGACGACGTCCGCCTCACCCGCCGCGCGACCGGCTCGCGGCTGGAAGGTCCCCGGGTCGAGTTCCTGCGGGTCTCGGGGGACGAGGTCCGGCGGACCGTGGCCACCGGGCGTCCCCGGATGTGGCTCCGCCGCGACACGGCCTCGGCGGACACGGCCCCTCCCGTGCGCATCGACGGCGACCGGATCGTGCTCCTCGGGGAGGAAGAGGCGAGGGTCGAGGGGAACGTCGTGATCCGGAGGCGAGACGTGGAGGCGCGCTCCGACAGCGCCGTCTTCCGCCCCGAGGACGAGACCGGCGTGCTGCGGGGGTCGCCCGAAGTCACCGGCGAGACGTGGCGGCTCACGGGGCGGACCATCCGCATGCGCTTCGAGGACGACGAGCTGCGGGAGGTCGTCACGGAGGAGGACGGCCACGCCGTCGGCGACGACTTCGAGCTCTTCGCCCCCCGCATCCGGGCCCGGACGGCCGGGGGCGCGGTCGAGCGGATCTGGGCCTACGGCGAGGAGCGGCCGGTGGCCTTCTCGCCGCCGTACCGGCTCACGGCCGACTCCCTCGACGTCGCCTTCGTCGCCGGCGACATCGACCGCGTCCGGGCCGTGCGCGACGCCGACGCCGTCGAGGTGGGCGACGACCGGCCCGAGGACCCCCGGGCCTCCATCCCGCTCACCGCCGGCGACAGGAGCTGGGTCGCGGCCGACACGATCACCCTCGAGTTCGCCTCCGCCGTCCCCCCCTCCGACTCCGTCGCCCCCGGCGGGGAGGGGCTCGTCCCGGACGCCGGCGGGGCGGGGCGGGGCAACGGGCCGGGCGACCGCGGCCCTCCGCCGCCGGGGGAGGGCGACCGGCCGGAGGACGCCCTCGCGCCGGTCGACTCGCTCGTGGACGTGACCGGGGCGCCGGGCGGGGAGGCCGGCGGAGCCCCGGGGGCCGCGCCCCGGGACACCTCCGCGGACGCCGGGGGAGGGGGGACGGGGGACCGGGAGATCGAGACCGTGCGCGCCGCCGGCCACGCCCGCGCCTATCACCTCCTCGAGCCCGACCGATCCGGGGGACGGCCGGCGAAGCACTACCAGCGGGGCAGGACCATCGTCATCCGCTTCGAGGGCGGGGAGGCCACCCGCCTGGAGGGGACGGACGCGGTGGGGGTCCACCTGGACCCGACGGGCGACGGCCAGGACGCCGGCGCCGGGACCCCGGGCCCGGCCGGCGACTCCCTCCCCGGGGACGGCGCCCCGACGGACACCGCGCCCCCCGAGACGACGGAGGACTCGATCGAGACGGCGGAGGACTCGATCCCCGGGGGCGGCCCGGCCGGGGAGGCGCCGCCCGCCGACACGACGGGCGGCGGCCCCGCGTCCCCGCCCGCGCCCCACGGAGACGGACGGAAGGAGAGACGGTGAGCGACGTCGAGACGCGCGAGGAGCCCTACAGGCCGGCGGGCGAGCCCGCGGCGCCGCAGACGACCCCGGCGGCGGACGCCGACGTGAGCGTGCTCCGCGCCGAGGGCCTGGTGAAGTCGTTCGACGAGCGCCGGGTCGTCGACGAGGTGGATCTGGCGCTGCGCCAGGGGGAGGTCGTCGGGCTCCTCGGCCCGAACGGAGCCGGGAAGACCACGACGTTCTACATGATCGTCGGGCTCCTGGAGGCCGACGAGGGGCGGGTCTTCCTGGACGACCGCGAGCTCACCGACGTGCCCATGTACCGCCGGGCGCGGGCGGGGATCGGCTACCTCTCCCAGGAGCCGTCGATCTTCCGGAAGCTCACGGTCGAGGAGAACGTGATGGCCATCCTGGAGACGCTGGACCTGAGCCAGGACGAGCGGGAGCGCCGGCTCGAGGCGCTGCTCGAGGAGCTCTCCATCAAGCACCTCAGGGACAGCAAGGCGTACTCGCTCTCGGGCGGCGAGCGGCGTCGGCTGGAGATCACCCGGGCCCTGGTCACGTCGCCCAAGTTCATGCTCCTGGACGAGCCCTTCGCCGGCGTGGACCCCATCGCCGTGGACGACATCCAGCGGATCGTCGGCGATCTCCGGGACCGCGGCCTCGGGGTCCTCATCACCGACCACAGCGTCCGGGAGACCCTCTCCATCACCGACCGGTCGTACATCATGTTCGACGGGCGCATCCACATCGAGGGCCCCGCCGAGGCGCTGGTGAACGACCCCCAGGCCCGGAAGATGTACCTCGGCCAGGACTTCCGCCTGTAGACGTCCGGTCGGACGTCCGGACGACCGTGGGTCCGGCCCGCCGCGTGAACTCTCGACGGCAGTGGCATATATTTTGTGCCGGCGGCCGGCGAGCTCCGTTGCCGGCCCCGCCGACGCCGCGGATCGGCCCGTGGCGCGACGCTGGGAGCCGCGCATCGTCACACCCCCGGACCCATGGCGCAGATGAAGACAGGGGTCTCTCAGGAGACCCAGATGAAGCAGGAGATGAAGGTCAACCCTCGCCTGTACCAGGCGATGGACCTCCTGTACATGCCGCTGATGGACCTGCAGCAGCACCTGAAGCAGGAGCTCGTGGCGAACCCGTTCCTGGACATGGTGGAGCCGGGCGAGCTGGAGGAGGACGAGCTCGAGGAGCTGGAGGAGGAGCTCGAGGACGAGCTCGACTGGGAGGAGATCCTCCTCGACGGCTTCGACGCCGGAGGGCGTAAGCAGGAGTACGAGGAGAAGGAGATCTACCGGCCCACGCCCTCCACGAGCGAGGACCTCTGGGACCACCTGCGCGACCAGCTCCAGCTCCACAGGCTCACGCCCCGCGAGCAGCTCCTCGGGGAGGAGTTCATCGGCAACATCGACCGCGACGGCATGCTGACGTGCTCCGTCGAGGAGGTGCTGGAGGGCATCAACTCCTTCCTCGAGGACACCGACAACGAGCACTGGCAGGACACCGATCCCTTCATCCTCCCGGAGGGCGAGCGGATGCTCGAGCTCGTCCAGACCTTCGACCCGCCGGGGATCGGCGCGCGGGACCTCAGGGAGTGCCTCCTGCTGCAGCTCGAGGACCGGGACCGGACCGAGAGCCTCGCGTACCGCATCGTGCGCGACCACTTCGACGAGCTGGTCAACCACCGGTGGAGCGAGCTCTCGAAGGAGCACGGCATCTCGGCCGAGGAGGTCCAGTCGGCCGCCGACGAGATCGCGAAGCTCGACCCCAAGCCCGGGCTCCAGTTCACCGACGACGAGGACGAGTACGTCATCCCCGACCTCATCGTCGACAAGATCGACGGCGAGTACTACGTCTTCCACAACGACACGTCGCTGCCCCGGCTCAAACTGTCCCGGGCCTACCGGGAGGTCGCCAAGGACAAGAGCAAGTTCAAGGGCGACAACAAGGCCTTCATCTCCAAGAAGCTCAACAGCGCCCAGTGGATGATCCAGGCCATCGAGCAGCGCCGCCAGACGATGCTCAAGGTCATGCACTTCATCGTCGACCGGCAGCGTGAGTTCTTCGAGGAGGGCGTCGAGCAGCTCAAGCCGCTGACGCTGCGCGAGGTGGCCGAGCACATCGACATGCACGAGTCCACCGTGTCCCGGGTCACCAACGACAAGTACGCGCAGACCCCCCGGGGCGTGCTCCCCCTCAAGTTCTTCTTCTCCAGCGGGCTCTCCACCGACTACGGCGAGGAGGTCTCGGCCCGCGGCGTCCGGGCGAAGATCGAGAAGCTCGTGGAGAACGAGGACCCCCACGACCCCCTCACCGACCAGGCCATCGTGGACGAGCTCAAGAAGGAAGGCATCCAGATCGCCCGCAGGACGGTGGCCAAGTACCGGGACCAGCTCGGGATCCTCTCGGCCCGGATGCGCAAGAGGGTATGAGCGCCGGCCCGGACGGGGACGTCCTCCGACCCTCCGGGTCCTCTCCCGACGACGGCGCCGCCACCGAGCCCGCCGGCGCCGTCCCGCGCGGGTCCGCCGCGGCCCGTGAGGCCCCGGACGCCCCAGCCTCCCCCCGGGTCTCCGTGGTCGTGCCGGCCTGGGACGAGGCCCCGAACATGGCCGACCTCTTCGCCGAGACGGCCGAGGCCTTCGAACGCCACGGCCTCGACGCCGAGGTCGTGCTCGTGGACGACGGGTCGGCGGACGGGACCCTGGACGCCGCACGGCGGGCGGCGGGGGACGCCGGGCTGGACGGCCGCACGCGGCTGCTGCGCCACGACCGGAACCGGGGGAAGACCGAGGCCCTCCTGACCGGCGCCCGGGCCGCCAGGGGCGACTACCTCGTCCTCTTCGACGCCGACCTGCAGCACTCGCCGGAGGAGATCCCGCGCTTCGTCGAGAAGCTCGACGAGGGCTGGGACGTGGTCACCGGGCGGAAGGTCGGACGCCGGTACTCGAAGCGCCTGGTCTCGTCGGTCTACAACTGGCTGGCACGCAAGATCTTCCGCGTCCCGGTGCACGATCTGAACGCGATGAAGGCGTTCCGCCGGGAGGTCCTGGAGGACGTGCGGCTGCGGCACGACTGGCACCGCTTCTTCGTCGTCCTGGCCCACGCCCGGGGCTACAGCGTCGCCGAGATCGACATCACCCTCTACCCCCGTCGGCACGGGGAGCCGAAGTACTCGGGGCAGGGGCGGATCCTGGTGGGGGCCCTCGACCTGATCTCCGTGTGGTTCCAGCTCGTCTTCAGCCGCAAGCCCATGCTCCTGTTCGGGGTCTCGGGGCTCTCGCTCTTCGGGCTGGGGGCCCTGACGGGCCTGGTGGCCCTCTACCTCCGGTTCGTGCTCCGGCAGGGCTACCGGCCGCTCCTCAGCCTCGTGGTCCTCCTCGTGGTCGTGGGGCTGCTCCTCTTCGCCGTCGGCTTCCTGGCCGAGCTGATCGTCGCCACCCGAGGCGACGTCGAGGAGCTGCGCCGGCGGCTGGAGGAGGTCCGCGACCGGGAGGACGACTGACGTGCGGCCGGCCGGGGCCGGGGGGAGGACGCCGTGAGCGGCGACGGGGCGACGGGGGAGGGGGGCGGCGGGCTCCCCGGCGGCTTCCGCGCGTGGGCGGCGGGAGCGTGCGCGGCCCACGTCGTCGCCGGGCTGCTGGTCTGGGAGCCCACGCTCTTCCCGGGCGGCGACAACGCCGGCTACATGATCCTGGGGGAGGCCCTCCGGACCGGGGCCGGCTACGTCGACCTCCATCTGCCGGACGCGCCGGTCCACACGCAGTACCCGCCGCTCTACCCGGCCCTGCTCGCCGTCCTCGGGTGGGTGGGCGGGCTTCAGCTCTTCAAGGCCGCCTCGCTGGCCCTCACCACCGGCGCCGTGGCGCTGACCGCCGGCCTGGGGCGCCGGTGGGGGGGACCCCGGGTCGGCGTGGCGGCCGGGGCCCTGGTCGCGGTCTCCCCGGTCCTGCTCGACTACTCCCACTACGTCCTCTCCGAGGCCCCCTTCGTCTTCCTGGTCCTGGCGGCGCTCTGGGCCGCGGCACGGACCGCCGGCGGCCCGGCGTCCGGGAGCGACGGCGCGGGAGCGTCCACGGCGGGGGAGGGCGGCGCGACGGAGATCCGGTGGTTCGCCCTGGCCCTGGCGGCCGGGGCCGCCGCCTTCCTCACCCGGACGGCCGGCCTCCCGCTCCTCCTGGCCCTGGTCGCCCTGCCGGCGCTCCGCCGACAGGGCCGGCGCACGGCCGTGGCGGCGTCGACGGCGGCCCTCGTCGCGGGGGGCTGGGCCCTGGCCCAGCGGCTCGGGGCCCCCGACCAGGCGGGCTACCTGCAGCAGCTCCTCATGGTCGACCCCTACGATCCCGCGGCGGGCACGGTGGACGCGGCCGGGCTGGTGCGCCGCACGGCCGAGAACTTCTGGCGCTACGTCGTGGAGGTGTTGCCCGCGTCGCTGGCGGGGACGCGAGGACCGGCCGGGGCGCTGGCCGGCGCCGGGGGCATCGTCGTCGCCGGGCTGGCCGCCGTCGGGTGGATCCGGCGCTCCCTGCGGGAGATCGGCGCCGCCGAGCTCTTCCTCTTCCTCTACCTGGGGACCGTCTCCGCCTGGCCCTCGGTGTGGACGGACCGGCGCTTCCTGCTGCCGGCGCTGCCG
>CAYZLN010000002.1:0-5842 GCA_964479295.1 uncultured Gemmatimonadota bacterium | reverse complement strand
CGCTGGGCCCGGGGGAACACGCCGGAGGACGCGGTGATCGTCAACCGCAAGCCCCGGATCTTCTACTGGATCTCCCGGCGCAGGGGCGACCTGTACCCGTACTCCTCCGACCCGGACGTGGTGCTGGCGGGGATCGAGGAGACCGGCGCCGGCTACGTGGTGATCGACCAGATCTCGGGCACGACGGCCCGGTACCTGGTGCCCGCCGTGGAGGCCCACCGCGACCGCTTCGAGGTGCTCTACGCCGAGGGGGAGCCGACGACCTGGGTGCTGCGCTTCGCGCAGCCTCCGGGCACGGCGCTCCGTGACGGCGCCGTTCGCCCCGGGGCGCGGGCCGGGCGCGCCCGGGCGGCGGCCGGCCGATGAAGGTCCTCCACGTGGTCACCGCCTTCCCGAGGGGGCCCCGGGACGTCATCACGCCGTGGATGGTGGAGCTGATCCGCCGCTCGCGCGACCGGGGGCTCGACGCGGAGGTGCTCGCCCCGGCCTACCGGGGCGGCGGGGACCACACGGTACGCGGCGTCCCGGTGCGCCGATTCCGCTACGCCCCAGCCGCCTGGGAGTCGCTGACCCACGACGAGACGGCCCCCGACCGGGTCCGCCGGTCGCCCCTGCACGCCGCCCTCGTGCCCCTCTACCTCCTCGGCGGGACGGCGGCGGCGTGGCGGGCCGGGCGGGAGGGGCCGGACGTGGTCCACGTCCACTGGCCGGTGCCCCACGCCCTCTTCGGCGCCGCGGCCCGCCGGGCGTCCGGCGGGCGCGCCGCGCTGGTCTGCAGCTTCTACGCGGTCGGCGTCAACTGGGTGCAGCGGAGGCTGCGCTGGCTGCGGCCGTTCCTGAGGTGGTCGGCCCGTACCGCCGACGCGGTGACGGCGATCTCGAGCGCCACGGCCCGGTCCGTCCGCGAGGCCGCCGGCCGGGAGCCCCGGGTGATCCCCTTCGCCGCCACCGTCGGCGACGACGGACCGGGGGAGGCGGCCGGGGCGGGCGGCGACGGCGGGGAAGGGGGGGACCGGGACGACGCGGCCCGGACGCCCTTCTCGGGCGAGGGCCCCCTGCGGCTCCTCTTCGTGGGCCGGCTCGTGGAGCGGAAGGGCGTCGAGGTGCTCGTCCGGGCCCTGGCCCGGGTGCTCGACCGGCGGCCGGCGCGCCTCGTGGTCGTGGGGGAGGGGCCCCGGGCGGGCCGCATCCGCCGGGTCGCCCGCGAGTGCGGGGTCGCCGACCGCGTCGAGCTGACCGGCCATCTCTCCGACGAGGAGCTGTCGCGCCAGTACCGGACGTGCGACATCTTCGTGCTGCCGGCCGTCGTCGACCGGAAGGGCGACACGGAGGGGCTGGGCGTGGTGCTGCTGGAGGCCCTGCGCTTCGAGCGGCCCGTCGTGGCCTCCCGGGCCGGCGGCATCCCCGACATCGTCGAGGACGGATCCACGGGCTGGCTGGCGCCCCCCGGCGACCCCGAGGAGCTGGCGCGCGTCCTGCTCCGGGTGGCCGAACGTCCCGGGGAGAGCCGACGGGTGGCCCGCCGCGGGCGGCGGATCGTGGAGGATCGCTTCTCCTGGGAGCGGATCATGGACGACCTGGAGGCCTGCTACCGGGAGGCGCGCGCCGCACGGTCCGGCGCCGCCGGGCCCGTCGCGGAGCCGGAGGGCCCCTCGTGAGCCCGTCCGGCGACCGCTACAGGGCCTGGGTCGCCTCGGAGCGCTACCGGCGGGAGCGTCCCCGCAAGGCCCGCGTCGTCGCGCGGATCTGCGGCCGCGAGCTCCGCCGGGCAGAGCGGATCGCGGACCTGGGGTCGGGGACGGGGATCATCAAGAAAGAGCTCGAGGACATCTTCGACAAACACGTCTATGGCTTCGATATGGATCGATCGTTCATGGAGGTCGAGGAGCGGACGGCCGTGGCCGACGTGACCCGCCTCCCGGTGGCCGACGGGGCCCTGGACTTCGCGGTCCTGAACCACCTCTACGAGCACGTGGACGACCAGCCCGGGCTCTTCCGCGAGCTCCACCGGGCGCTGGCCCCCGGCGGCGGGGCCTACGTCTCGGCGGGGAGCAAGTGGGCCGTCATGGAGCCCCACTACCGGCTCCCCTTCCTGAGCTGGCTGCCGCGCCCGCTGGCCGACCTCTATCTCCGCCTCACCGGCCGCGGCGAGGCGTACCGGGGCATCCGGTTCCTGGGCCACGGCCGCCTCACCCGCATGATGCGCGACGCCGGCTTCGCCGTGGAGGACCGCACGCTCGGGGCCCTCGACGACCTGCTCGGGGACACGTGGGGCCCGGCGTGGGCGAGGATCTGGTCCGCCGTGCGTACGGGGCCGGAGCCCGTGCTCCGGGCGCTCCTCCGGGTCGCCTCGCCTCAATGGTTCTTCGTCCTCCACAAGCCCGCGCCGGCGGGGACGGGCCCGGACCGGCGGCGGCCGGGAGCGCGGCCGTGAGCGAGGCGGAGCCGCCCGGAGAGGCGTCCTCCGGCGACGGGGCCGGGGGAGGAGGAGGGCAGGGGACCGGGCCGGCGCGACGGGCCCTGGCCGCCGTCACGGACGGGCTCCGAGCGGCGGCCTCGCGGGGGCCGGGCCCGGTGCTCTTCGCGGTCGTCTGCGCCGCGCTGGCCGTCGCCTTCTTCGCCGGCTTCGTCTTCTCGCCCGGCCGCATGCTCTTCGGCACGGACATGCTGGACCAGGCCTACCAGCTCCGGCGCTTCGCGGTGCAGGAGATCCGGGCGGGCCGGGGGATCCCCCTCTGGAACCCCTTCGTGTATTCCGGCGTCCCCTACGTGGGGATCCTCCCGGGCCCGCTCTTCTACCCCACCAGCGCGCTCTACCTGGTGCTCCCCCTCTTCCGCGCGATCGGCTGGACCTTCGTCCTCCACCTGGCCGCCGGGGGGATGCTGGGCTGGGCGGCCGGGCGGGCCTTCGGGCTCCGACGGTGGTCGGCGGCGGCCACGGGCCTCGCCTTCATGTTCGCCGGGTACGTGGTCTCGACGCTGTACGGCGGCCACGACGGGCGGATGTTCGCCATGGTGCTGATCCCGGCCGTCTTCGCCTGCGCCGAGCGGGGCCTGGACACCGGCGACCTCCGGTGGTTCGCGGGGATGGGCCTGGCGGTGGCCCTCCAGATCTTCACGCCCCACGTCCAGGTCATGTACTTCTCGTCGCTCGCCGTGAGCCTCTACGCCCTCTACCGGCTGGCCCTGGCGTGGCGCGACGCGGGGGAGGGGGCACGGGGCCGGGTGTGGCGGGTGGCCGCGGGGTTCGCCGGCGGCTTCGTGCTGGCGGCCCTGGCCGGCGCCGTCCAGATCCTCCCCGCCGCCGACCTCCTCCGCCACGGCGTCCGGGGCGGGGGGGTCGGGGGCTACGAGTTCGCCTCCTCCTGGGCGCTGCCGCCCCAGGAGCTGAGCGCCCTCTTCCTCCCGGACCTCGTCGGGTCGCTCCAGGAGCTCTACTGGGGCTCGAACCCCTTCAAGCTCCACACGGAGTACCTGGGCGCCGGGACCCTGGCCCTGGCGGCCGTCGGCGCGCTGGACGCCCGGGGCGACCGGAGGGTGTGGTTCCTGACCGGGGCCGTGCTCCTGGGCCTGGCCTTCGCGCTCGGCGGGGCGACGCCGGTGCACCGGGTCGCCTACGAGGTCGTGCCCCTGATCGACAGCTTCCGGGCCCCGGCCATGATGCTCGGCCCGGTCTCCTTCTTCGTGGCGCTGCTGGCCGGTTTCGGCGTGGAGCGGGTCCTCGACGCCCGGGCGGCCGGGGAGGCGGCGGGCGGCGGGGGCTCCGGCGGCGAAGGCGGCGACGCCGACGACGGGACCGGGATCCGGTGGGGCTGGGTCGGGGCGGCCTCCGCGCCCGTCCTGCTGCTGGCGCTCTGGGCCGCGCTGGACCCCGACGGACTCACCCGCTTCGTCCGGAACGGGTGGTTCCGGCCGGGCTGGCCCCGCGAGCCGTCCCCCGAGCTCCACGGGATGCTGCGGGTGACCGGCGCCGTGGTCCTGGGGGTGTGGACGGCGACGCTCGCCGTCGGCCGGGGCGTGGCCCGGGGCCGGCTGCCCAGATGGGCCCTCGCCGGCGTGCTCGTGCTCCTGGTGGCCGACCTGTGGAGGGTCGACGCCCGGTACCTCGAGACCGTGGACCCGGACGAGGCCTTCGACGGCGGCCCGGTGGTGGAGCGCATGGAGGAGGAGCTCGAGCCCGGACAGCGGGTCTGGCAGGTCGAGAACTCCTTCGGGGCCAACGAGCTCATGTACTGGCGGATCCCCTCCGTGACCGGGAGCCAGAACTTCCGGCTCGAGTGGTACGACCGGCTGGTGGGGGGCGTCGGGATGGAGGAGCTCGGCCGCCGCCCGGGGCTCTGGCCCCTCCTGGACCTCCGGTACGTCACGTCCCGGTCACCGCTCCAGACCCCGCTCCTGCGCGAGACCCTCCGGGACGGCCGCACCCGGCTCCACGAGGTGACGGCCGACCTCCCGCACGCCTTCTTCCCCGACAGCGTCCTGACGGCGGGCGGGCTCGGCGAGGCCCTGGAGGCCACCCGGTCGCTGGGCGACCCGGGCGCCGCGGCCGTGCTGGAGCCCGCCACGGCCGGCGGCGACGCGCCCGTGCCGTCCCCCGGCCGGGGCCGGGCGACGGTCGAGCGGTGGGACCCGGACGAAGTGGTGCTGGAGGTGCGGGCCGAGGAGGGCGGGCTGCTGGTGACGAGCGAGGTGTGGCACCCCCGGTGGCGGGCGCGGGTCGACGGCGAGGAGGTGCCGGTCTACCGCGTGGACGGGGCGCTCCGGGGGATCCCGGTCCCGGAGGGCGAGCACCGGCTCCGGATGGAGTACGTCTCCCTGCCGTTCCGGGCCGGGGCCGGGCTGTCGCTGGCGGCCGTGGGGGCGGCCCTCGTGGGGCTGCTCCGGGCCCGGCGTCGCCGGAACGGGGCCTGAGGGCCGGATGGAACGCGGATCGGTGCGGTGGGGGCGGATCCTCACCGTGGTGTTCGTGGCGGCCGCGCTCCTCTTCGCCGGGCTGCTGCTCTTCGGCCAGTGGCGGGAGCTGAGGGGCCTCCGGGCCGAGATCGCCGGGTGGGGCTGGCGCCTGGCCCCCGGCTGGCTGTCCGCGGCCCTGGCGCTGGCCACCGTCAACCTCTTCCTCATGGGGGGCGCCTGGGTGCGGCTCTACCGCGGGGCCGGGGGCACCGTCTCCTACCGGCGCGGGGTCTCGGTCTGGGTCGCCACCAACCTGGGTCGGTACATCCCCGGGAAGGTGTGGCACCTCTCCGGGCTCGCCCTCCACCTGCGGCGCACGGGCGAGTCGGGGGCGCTGGCCCTCACCACGGCGCTCACCTTCCAGGTGGTCACCCTCCTCACCGGATCCGTCGTGGCCCTGGGGACGCTGGGGGGGGACACGGCCCGGATCCCCGGGGGATCGCCCGTCGCCGCCGCGGCTGTTCTGGTCCTCCTGGCCGCGCTCCTCCACCCCCGCGTGGTCCGGGCCCTGACCCGGCTGGCGGCCCGCCTCACCCGGGAGGAGATCGAGGAGGTGGAGGCGGCCCGCGGCGGGGACGTGGCGGCGGCCGCGGCCCTGCTGACCGGGGCCTGGGCCGTCTACGGGATCGGCTTCTGGTGCCTCCTCGAGGGCCTCTCCCGCCAGGGCGCCCCCGCCGGGCCGGTGCTCCTGACAGGGGTCTTCGCGGCCTCCTACGTGGCGGGCTACCTCGTGCTCGTGGTGCCGGGCGGCCTCGGGGTCCGGGAGGGCGCCATGACGGCGCTCCTGGCGGCGCTCACGCCGGCGGGGGCCGCCGCGGCCGGGGCGCTGGCCGTCGCGGCCCGGATCTGGAACACCGCGTCCGAGCTCGTCGGCCTGGGAGGCGCCGCC
>CAYZLN010000001.1:32019-41390 GCA_964479295.1 uncultured Gemmatimonadota bacterium | reverse complement strand
CGAGGCGCTCGGCGCCGATGGTGTCCGTGCCCTGGGAGAGCGCGGCCCGCAGCGATCGGAGCTCGGAGGCGGCCTGCTCCTCCAGGCTCTGCGAGTAGTTCAGGTACCACAGGCCCGCGCCGGCCAGCAGGACCACGACCACCCCGGCGGCGACCACCGCCCGGACGTTCGTGGTGACCCAGTCGACGACCCGGTTCACGAACCGGAGGAACGCGTCCTCCCGCGGGTCGGGCCCCTTCTGCTTCGACGGCTTCGCGATCGCGTCGGACATCTGCCTTCCGTTTCTCGTGTGGAGCTACAGGTGTGTGACTACAACGTGAGCAACGACATGAAGTTGTGGTCGGACAACCGGTCCCCGGCGCCTCCCCCGGCGACCTCGACGACCACGGCCACCGCGGCGACCCGGCCGCCGGCCCGCTCGACCCGACCCGCGGCGGCGGCGAGCCGCTCGCCCGAGTCGGCCGCGCCGGCCACCAGGAGCACCCTGTGGCCGTCCCCGGGGAGGGCGGCCCCCTCCGCGGCCGGCGCAACGTCCGTCCGCCCGACGTCCCCGTCGCCCGGGCCGTCGGCGACGACGAGGGGGAGCCCCGCGTCGACGGCCACCGGGGCGCCGACGGCGCCGCCGCCGGGCCCGGTCGCGACGATCGCCGTGCAGCCGTGGCGGCGGGCCTCCCGGCAGAAGCGTCCCACGACCTCCCGCGCCACCGCCGGCGACCGGAACAGATCCACGACTTCGGGCCCGGTGTCGTCCGGCCCCGGACGTCGCCGCCCGGCGGCCAGGGCCTCCCGGACGCGGGCGGCCAGGGCGCGCTCCCGCCCCCCTTCCCCGGGCGTGAAGGCCGGCCTCGGCCAGGCCCCGTCGTCCTCCGTCGCGGCGTCCCGGTCCCGGAGCCGCGTGGGCACGTACACCTCGCGGGTCTGTGGATTCATCGGCCGTCTCCCCCGTTCGCGTGGCGGGTCGTCCCGCCGAACCCGGCACCGGCCCGGTCCGGGCACCGTCGCGCCGGGGCCCGACCGGTCGTGGCGGCCGGCAGAGCCCGCCGAACGTAGCCGCCGGCGGAGGGGGCCGTCAATCCGGGCCGCTCCGGACTCAGAGCAGCCACCGGACCACCACGAAGCCCCCGACGACCAGGGCCGCCAGGGCGACGGTGAGCAGGTTGAACCACCGGTCGATGAACTCGCGGATCGGCTCACCGAAGAGGCGGAGCAGCCCCGCGACGAGGAAGAACCGGCCGGCCCGGCTCACGGCGGAGATGGCCACGAACGCCCCGATCGGCACGCGGAAGCCGCCGGCGGCGATCGTGAACACCTTGTAGGGGATCGGCGTGAAGCCGGCGGCGCCCAGGCTCACCACCAGGTTGTCCCGGTACATCCGGCCGACGGCCTCGTACTCGGACGTGTAGCCGTACATCTCGATGATCGGGCGGCCGACGGTCTCGTAGAGGGAGCTGCCGACCCAGTACCCCCCCAGGGCGCCGACGACCGAGCCCACCGTGCAGAGCGCCGCCAGCCGGAACGCCTTCCGCGGGCTGCCCAGGCAGAGCGGGATGAGCAGCACGTCCGGGGGCACCGGGAAGAACACCGACTCGGCCGCGGCGATGCCGAACAGCGCCGCGGGCCCGGACGGCCGGTCGGCCCACGAGACCACCCAGTCGTAGAGGCGTCGCACGGGGTTGGGGCGCTTCCCGTCGGCCTTCCCGCGGCCCGCGGCCCCCGCGCCCCGCCCCGGGCCGGCGCCGTCGCCCTCCCCCTCCCGACTCACCAGCCGGCCTCGCCCGTCAGCGGGACGAACCGCGCCCGGTCCACCGTCTCCTCCACCCAGCCGTCGTCGGTGCGGACCACGCGCAGCAGCTCCTGGTCCTCCTCGTCCCCCACCGGCACCACCAGGCGCCCGCCGGGGGCGAGCTGCCGCCGGAGGGGCTCCGGAACCCGCGGAGCGGCCGCGCCCACGAGGATGGCGTCGAAGGGCGCCGCGTCCGGCCACCCCCGGCTTCCGTCCCCGATCTTGAGCACGACGTCCTCCACGCCCAGGGCGGCGAGGCGCTCCCGGGCCCGGCGGGCCAGCGCCTCCACCCGCTCCACCGAGTAGACCTCCCCGGCCAGCCGGGCGAGGAGCGCCGTCTGGAACCCCGACCCGGTCCCCACCTCCAGGACCCGCTCGTCGCCCTCCAGCCCGGCCAGGCTCAGGGAGAGGGCGTGGACCGCCGGCCGCGAGATCGTCTGTCCGTGGCCGAGCGGGAGCGCCGTGTCCCGGTAGGCCCGGTGCCGGACTTCGTCGGGCACGAAGCGGTGCCGGGGCACGACGTCGAAGGCGTGGAGCACGGCCAGGTCCTCGATCCCGCCCGACCGGAGCTCCTCGACCAGCCGCCGCCGGTCGCGCCGGTAGTCGTCCGTCACGCCTCCAGCCCCCACGCCCGGACCCGCTCCATGAGCTCGAAGTTCGTCAGGTCGAGGTGGAGCGGGGTGACCGAGATGTAGCCGGCCTCCACCGCCCGGAAGTCGGAGTCCTCCCGCCCGGACCAGTGCGAGGTGCCCCCTCCGATCCAGAAGTACTCCCGGCCCTGGGGGTCCTCGCTGCGGGTCAGGGAGTCGGCGTAGACGCGACGGCCGAGGGCCGTCACGCGCACGCCCTCGACCTGGTCCGCCCGCACCGGGGGGACGTTCACGTTGAAGAACGTCTCGTCCGGGAAGTCCTCCTCCTGCAGGAGCGACCGCAACAGCCTCCGCACCACGGGGCCGAAGTCCCGGAGCCACTCCTCCCGCTGTCCGACGTAGGAGAGGGCGATGGAGGGGATCCCCAGGATCGTCCCCTCCATGGCCGCCGCTACCGTCCCCGAGTAGAGGACGTCCTCGCCCATGTTCGGGCCGTGGTTGACGCCGGAGAGCACGAAGTCCGGCTCCTCGTCGAGGAGCTGCCTCACCGCCAGGAGCACGCAGTCCGTCGGCGTGCCGTCCACCACCATGCGGTCGTCGTGGTCGCGGGTGACCCGCAGCGGCCGCTGCATCGTGAGGGCGTGGCTGCTGGCGCTCTGCTGGCGGTCCGGGGCCACGACCGTGGCGTCGCCGAGCCCGGACGCCGCCTCGGCCAGCACCGCCAGGCCCCGGGCGTGGATGCCGTCGTCGTTGGTGACCAGGAACCGGAGGGGGCGGTCGTCCGCCGAGTCGCTCCCTCCGCTCATGAATCGAGCGTCAGGAGCTCCACCAGCTCGTCGGCGTCCTCCCGGAGGTCGCGCACCGTGTGGCGGTCCCAGGCCACCCGGGAGGCCCGGGCCAGCTTCCCCTTCTCCCGGAGCTGGTCCAGCTTCTCCGACGCGCCCTCGATGGTGTACTTCTCGTCGTACAGAAGGTGCCGGAGGAGCTGGACGAGCTTGATCTCCTTGCGGCGGTAGACCCGGTTGCCGGCCTGGTTCTTCGACGGGGAGAGCGCCGAGAACTGGCTCTCCCAGTACCGGAGGACGTGGGGCTTCAGGCCCGTGATCTCGCACACCTCGCCGATGGAGTAGTACTCCTTGGGCGCGATACGGTCGTTCGTCACGTGAGTCGCCGTCCGTGGTTCGATGATGGCTCCCGCCGCCCCGCCCGCCCCGGCCCGCTCACCAGCGCTCCGGCTTGGGCTCGCGCGCCATGAGCTCGGCCAGGGCGGCCCGGGGCCCGACGCCCTCGTAGAGGATGGAGTATACGGCCTCCACGATGGGCATCTCCACCCCGTGGTCGCGGGCCAGCTCCCGCGCGGCCCGCGTCGTCCGCACGCCCTCCACCACCTCCTGGACCTCCTCCAGCGCCTCGTCCGGGGTGGCGCCCCGTCCGATCGCCAGCCCGGCCCGCCGGTTCCGGCTCAGGTCGCCGGTGCAGGTCAGCACGAGGTCCCCGACGCCCGCCAGCCCCGAAAGGGTCGCCTCGCGGCCCCCCAGCTCCACCACCAGGCGCGCCATCTCGGCCAGCCCCCGGGTCAGCAGGGCCGCGCGGGCGTTGCTGCCGAGGCTGAGCCCGTCGCTGATCCCCGCCGCCAGGGCGATGACGTTCTTGAGCGCCGCCCCCAGCTCGGTGCCCACCACGTCGGGCTGCGTGTACACCCGCAGGTGCTCGTTCTGGAACAGATCCTGGCAGCGCCGCGCGGCGTCGGGGTCGGCCGAGGCGGCGGCCACCGCGGTGGGCAGGCCCTTCGCGACCTCCTCCGCGAAGCTGGGCCCGGAGAAGACCACGATCCGCTCCCGCCAGCTCTCCCCGAGCACGTCGGCCACGACCTCCGACATGCGGAGCCCGGTCTCGATCTCGATCCCCTTCGTGCCGCTCACCAGGAGGGCCGAGCCCGGGAGGTGCGGCCGCGCCTCCCCGAAGACGTCCCGGACGGCGTGGGAGGGCGTGGCGGAGATCACCACCTCGGCCCCCGCCAGGGACGTCTCCAGGTCGGCCGTGGCGTGCAGCGTCGGCGCCAGGTCGATCCCCTGCAGGTACTTCTCGTTCCGGGCCTCCGTCCGGATCCGGTCGGCCACCGCCGGGTCGTGGGACCAGAGCGTCACCCCGTGCCCGTTCCGGGCGAGCACGTGGCCCATGGCCGTCCCCCAGCTCCCGGCGCCGAGGACGCCGATCTTGCACGCGTCGGTCACGGCGGTCCCTGCTCCCCGGCTCCTCCCTCGTCGGCCGCGGCGCCGCCCGCCGGACCGCGGCCCGACGCGCGCCCCTCCCCGAAGCCCAGCTCACGGCCCTCGCGGAGGCGCGCGAGGTTCCCCCGGTGCGTCCACCACACGAACGCCGCCAGGGCGGCCATGAACCCCACCGTGAGCGGAGGGACGTCCAGCAGGAACGCGACGGCCGGCAGAGCGGTCGCCGCCGTCAGCGACGCCACCGACGCCGTCCGGCTCAGCAGCGCGGTGCCGGTCCACACCAGGAGCGCGACGAAGGCGGCCACCGGCGCGAGCGCGAAGACGACGCCTCCGGAGGTCGCGACCCCCTTGCCGCCGTCGAACCCCACGAAGACCGACCGGACGTGGCCGACGATGGCGAGCAGGCCGTACGCCAGGGCCGCCTCGGGGGCCCCGGCCCCGTCCCAGAGGGGGAAGTACCACGCCGGGACGAACCCCTTGGCCACGTCCACCGTGACGACCGGCAGGGCCCACTTCGCCCCCAGCACCCGGAAGACGTTGCTTCCGCCGAGGTTGCCGCTCCCCCGGCGGGAGAGGTCCACGCCGGCGGCCCGGCCCGCCAGATGGCTCGAGGGGACCGCGCCCAGCAGGTAGGCCGCCGCCAGGAAGAGGGCGACCTTCATCTCAGTCCCGTTCCCGGACCTCGATCCGGAGGGGCACGCCCTCGAAGCCCCATGCGTCGCGGAAGCCGTTGCGGAGGTACCGCACGTAGTGGTCGGCCAGGTCGTCCGGACGGTTGGCGAAGAGGACGAAGAGGGGCGGCTCCGTCGCCACCTGGGTCCCGTAGTAGATCCGGACGTCGCCGCCCGATCCCTGGGGCGGCTGCCGGCGGTCCATCAACTCCCGGAGGACGTCGTTCACCTCGGGGGTCGGCACCCGGCGCTCCCGGTTCTCCCGCACCTCCAGCGCGAGGTCGAGGGCCTTGCGGACCCGCTGGCCGGTCCGGGCCGACGCCGTCAGCAGGGGCACCCATCGGAGGTAGGAGGCCCGCTCCCGGAGCGCCTCGGCGAACTCCGTCACGAGGCCCGGCTCCTTGTCCTCGACCAGGTCCCACTTGTTCGCCACGAGAACCAGGCCGCAGCCCTCGTCCCAGGCCTGCTGTCCCACGCGGAAGTCCTGGTTCCCGGCGCCCCGCTCGCTGTCCACGAGGAGCAGACAGACGTCCGCCCGACGGATGGCGCCGGCGGTCCGCAGGCGGCTGTAGAACTCCACCTCGTCGTCGACGCGGGCCCGCCGCCGGAGGCCGGCCGTGTCGACGAGGCAGACCGTCGCCCCCTCGTACTCGAGGTACGTGTCGATGGCGTCCCGGGTCGTCCCCGGCTCGGAGTGGACGACCACGCGCTCTTCGCCGAGGAGCCGGTTGACGAAGCTCGACTTCCCCACGTTGGGCTTGCCGACGACGGCGAGCCGCAGGTCGACGTCGACCGCGTCGCGCTCCTCCTCGGCGGCCTCGGGGAGGGCCTCCACGACCCGGTCGAGGAGGTCGCCGCTCCCCTTCCCGCTCAGGGCGGAGACGGGCACGGGCTCGCCCAGGCCGAGGCGGTAGAAATCGACGTGGGAGAAGTCGCCGGCCGGCTCGTCGACCTTGTTCACCGCGAGCACCACCGGCCGTCCCGACTCCCGGAGCAGCTCGGACACGTGCTCGTCCACGGGGTGGACGCCGCTCCCGGCGTCCGTCACGAAGAGGACGACGTCCGCCCGCTCGACGGCCAGGAGGACCTGGCGCCGGATCTCGGCCTCCATGTCCCGCCGGGGGTCGTGGATCAGCCCCCCGGTGTCGGCCAGCACGAAGGCCCGGCCGGCCCAGTCGGCGGTGGCGAAGTGTCGGTCCCGGGTCACGCCCGGCCGCTCGGCCGTGATCGCCGTCCGCCGGCCCAGGATCCGGTTGAAGAGGGTCGACTTCCCCACGTTGGGGCGGCCCACGATGGCGACCGTGGGGACGCGGGAGTCCGTGGCTGCCTCCACGGCCCGGCTCTCGGTGGCAGGAGTCATGAGCGCGGCGGGTCGGGCTGGCGTCTCCGGGGCCGGTCGCGGCTGCGGCCGGAAGGGCTCGCGTCCCGGCCGGCGGCCGTCAGGAGCCCCGCTCGATCTGCCCGTACCGGAACCCGGCCACGGGCTGGTCGGTCTCGAACCTCACCTGGAAGGCGGAGAGCTCGTCGGCGCCCGGCACCTGGACCTCGGCGGTGGTCTCGGCCACGGTCTGCCCTTCCGGGCCGACGAGGCTCACGGGCAGGCCGACCGTCTGGTTCGTCACCGTCTCGCCGCGGATCTGCCCCCGGATCACGTACGTGTTCTCCCCCCTCCGGATCAGGCCCGCCTGGGGGATGCGCACGTCCATGTCCTGCATCCGGGGCAGGAGCTGCTGGACCCGGTCGGCCCGGCCCTGCTGGTCGAGGATCTGCACGTAGGACTGCACGAGCTGCCTCTGGTACGGATACCACTGGACCAGGGTGTCCCCGAGCGCCGACGCGCCGGGAACGTCTCCCGAGTTCGCCCGGGCGGTCATGAGCTGCTGCATGACGTCCTTGTGGTACGGCCGGGCCCGCCGTGCCTGCTCGAGGGCGGTGCGGGCGCCCTCGTAGTCCTTCATCCCCATCAGCGAGCGGCCCACGTCGAGCCGCTCCCTGAAGGTGAGGTCCTCCCGGTCGACGACGCTCTGGAGGACGGCCCGGGCGCTGTCGGCCTGGCCGGTCTCGCGGAGGCCGACGGCGAAGTTGACCTTCGCCCGCACGTCGTCCGGGCGCTGGTCGAGGTAGTCCCGGTAGATCGCCAGCATCGCCTCCCGGTCCCCCCGGTTCCGCAGCAGCTCCGCGAGGTTGATCGTCGCGGTCCGGAACTGCTCGCTCTGCTCTTCGTCCCCCTCGGCGAGCTCGAGGGACTCGCGGTACAGCTCCTCGGCCCGCTCCATCTCGCCCCGCTGCTGGTGGATGAGCGCGGCGTTGTTCAGCGAGCGCGGGTCCCGGCGCAGCGCGTTGGCCTGCTCGAACTTCGCCAGCGCCGCGGAGTCGTCGTCCGCCTGGTAGGCCCGGATGCCCTGGTTGAAGCTGTCGGCCCAGCCGCCGAAGCGGATGTCCTCGGCGATCGACCCGCATCCGGGCTCCATCTCGACGAACCGGTCGAGCATCGAGTCGGCCCGGGCGTACGACCCGAGCCCGATGCTCGCCCGCCCCGCCATGTAGTAGGCGGCGGCGCTGGAGCTGTCCTGCTGGAGGGCGAGCTGCACCCGCTTCCAGGCCTGCTTGTACTGCGCGTCGGCGGCCGCCGACGACGCCTCGGTCGTGTCCATCTCGGCGGCCTCGTTCAGGATGTCCTCCGCCTGGTCGAGGATCTCGCTGCCCTCGAGCTCGCAGCTCTGCTCCTCCTGCGCGTCCTCCTCCTGGGCGGCGGCCCCGGCCGGGCCGGCGACAAGCGCACAGGCGACCAGGCATCCTGCCGCCACCGTCCTCGCGACGTCACTCTGCACGTCTCGCTCCCTCCTCGGTGCTCGCTCTCTACGCATGTCGGGCGTCCGGCGCGCCGACCCGGAAGGGAAGCTTCCGCGGCCCGCCCCGGACGTCCCGTCTGGCGGTCATACCCGGGGGCCCCGGAGGTGGTCCCCGTCGGCTGCGGGCCCAGCGCCCCCGTCCGTCGACCGTCGAGCGGGGCTCAGTAGGTGAGGAAGTGGGCGGTGCTGAAGAGCACCACGGTCTCCCCCTCCCGCAACTCGCCCTGCTCCCGCAGGCGGCGGGCGGCCGCCAGGGTCGCTCCCCCCTCCACCGAGGCCGCGAGCCCGTCGCGGGCCGCCAGCCGCCGGGCGCCCCGCTCCATCTCTTCGTCGGCGACCGCGACGGCCGCGCCGCCGGACGCCCGGAGCGTCTCCAGGATCAGGAAGTCGCCGAGGGCCTCGGGCACGCGCAGCCCCCAGGCCTCCGTCTCCGCGTCGGGCCACGGCCTCGCCTCCGTCCGCCCTTCCTCCCAGGCCCGGACCATCGGCGCGCAGCCCTCGCTCTGGACCGCGTACATCCGGGTCCGCCGCTCCAGGACGCCCAGCTCGCGGAGCTCGCCCAGGACCTTCCAGCTCGCGATGAGCCCGGTCCCCCCGCCCGTCGGGTAGACGACGGCGTCCGGCGCCTCCCACCCCAGCGACCTGGCGATCTCCAGCATCATGGTCTTCTTCCCCTCGAGCCGGTACGGCTCGCGGAGCGTCGAGACGTCGAACGCCCCGGTCTCTTCGGCGTGCTCGCGGGCCCGGGCGCCGCAGTCGGTGATGAGCCCGTCGACCTCG
This sequence comes from uncultured Gemmatimonadota bacterium, assembly GCA_964479295.1. Lineage (GTDB taxonomy): Bacteria > Gemmatimonadota > Gemmatimonadetes > Palauibacterales > Palauibacteraceae > CAYVFM01. Next base: position 32,483 of record CAYZLN010000001.1, on the reverse strand, counting down.
ACGAGCTCCGCGCCGAACCGCCGGCACCGGCGCCGGACCCCCTCCGGGGTGTCCCGGGGGACGTAGATCCGGGCGGGACGACCGGCCCGGGCCGCGTAGGCCGACAGGGCCGCGCCGGCGTTGCCGGCGCTCGGGACGACGAAGCGCTCGACCCCGTCGAGGACGGCCCGGCTGACGGCAGCGGAGAGCCCCCGGTCCTTGAAGCTGCCCGTCGGGTTCCGGCCCTCGTCCTTGGCGTACAGACGGAGGCCCAGCTCCCGGCCGGCCCTCTCGAGCGGGACGAGGGGGGTGCCGCCTTCCCGCAGGGAGACCGGCTCCTCGCCGGGCCTCACCGGGAGGAGCTCCCGGAAGCCCCACATCCCCCGCTCCCGGCGCTCGCCCGACGTCCAGGTCTCCCCCAGCGCGTCCGGGTCGGCGTCGTCGAGCCCGTACCGGGCCAGCAGCGGCTTCCCGCACTCCGGGCA
>CAYZLN010000001.1:28131-31919 GCA_964479295.1 uncultured Gemmatimonadota bacterium | reverse complement strand
CTGCCGGCCCCAGTCCGCGATCCCCTCGACGCCGTGCAGGGCCGCCCGCAGGACCGCCGGGGCGGCCTCCTCCGCGAGGGCCTCCCGGGCCTCGCCCTCGATCCGCGGCTCGGCGTAGAGCGCCTCCGCCTCCTCCACCGCCTCCGTGAGGAGCTGGATCCGCCCGCGCAGCACCTCCGCGGCCCGGAGCCGGTCGCCCTCCGTCAGCTCCAGCCCCGCGGCCTCGAACCGGGGCCGGAGCCGCTCGGCGAGGCGCTCCGGGCTCTCCGCCCGGACGTGGCGTCCCGAGAGCCACTGCATCTTCTCCGGGTCCACGCGGACGTCGGAGCGCCCGAGGCGGTCGAGGTCCATCTCCTCCACGATCCGCTCCCGGGGGAGGAACTCGTCGCCCGTCTCGCTGGACCAGGAGAGGAGCGACAGGTAGTTGACCACCGCGTCGGGATGGTAGCCGGCCTCCCGCCACGCCGACAGGGGTCGGGCGCCCTCCCTCTTCGACATCCGCTCGCCCTCCGGCGCCAGGACCAGGGGCACGTGGACGAACTCCGGCGGCCGGGCCCCGAAGGCGCGGTACAGGAGGACCTGCTTCGGGGTGTTCGGCAGATGGCCCGCGCCCCGGATCACGTGGCTGGTCTCCATGAGGAGGTCGTCGACCACGACGGCGAAGTTGTAGGTGGGGCGCCCGTCCGAGCGCAGGATCACGAAGTCGCCGAACTCCGCGCCGTCGATCGAGATCTCGCCGCGGACCCGGTCGCGGAACTCCACCGGGCCGGGATCCACCCGGAAGCGCACGCTCGGCGTGCGGCCCTCCGACCGCAGACGCGCCTCCTCGTCGTCGTCGAGCTCCCGGCACCGCCCGTCGTAGGTGGGCTGGTCGCCGGCCTCCAGCGCCGCCTGCCGTCGCGCGTCGAGCTCCTCGGGGGTGCAGTAGCAGGGGTAGGCCTCCCCCTCCTCCAGCAGGTGCTCGGCCCGCCCCCGGTAGACCTCGAGCCGCTCGCTCTGGCGGTACGGGCCGAACGGGCCGCCCTGCTCGGGGCCCTCGTCCGGGGTCAGCCCCAGCCACGACAGCCCCTCGAGGATCTCCGCCTCGGCCGACGCCACGTTCCGTCCGACGTCGGTGTCCTCGAACCGGAGCACGAACCGGCCGCCGTGCCGCCGGGCCAAGGCCCAGTTGAGCACGGCCGTCCGGGCGTTGCCGAGGTGCAGCGGGCCGGTGGGGCTGGGCGCGAAGCGCGTGCGGACGGTCACGCGCCGCCCCCCGCCCCGCCCGGCCCGGCGCCCGGCGGTCTCACGGCCCTCCCCCGCCCGCCAGCTCCCGGCGGATCCGGGCCGCGGTCGAGGCCCCGATCCCCGGCGTCTCCACGAGCTCCTCCTCCGACGCCTCCCGCACGGCGCCCAGGCTCCCGAAGCGCTCCAGCAGCGCCTGCTCCCGGCTCGGCCCCACGCCGCTCACCTCCGAGAGCCGGGACCGCAGCGTCCGGCGGCGCCGGAGCTTCCGGTTGTAGGCCAGCGCGAAGCGATGGGCCTCGTCGCGGGCCCTCTGCAGCCAGTGGAGGCCCGCGTCGGTCCGGTCGAGGCGCACCGGCTCGTCCCGGCCCGGCAGGAACACCTCCTCGTCGCGCTTCGCCAGGGCCGCCAGCGGGACGTCCGACGCCCCGGCCGCGTCCATGGCCTGGGCGGCGGCGCCGAGCTGGCCCTTGCCCCCGTCCACCACCACCAGGTCGGGCAGCGGGTCCCCCTCCCGCACCCTCCGCTGGAAATAGCGGCCCACGATCTCCTGCATCATGGCGTAGTCGTCCGACTGCCCCTCCTCCGTGCCGCGGATCCGGAAGCGGCGGTACTCGTCCTTCTCCGGCGACCCGTCGCGCAGCCACACGGCGCTGCCCGCCGAGTCCGCCCCCTGGAGGGTGGAGACGTCGAAGCACACCAGGTCGCGGGGAGGGTCGTCCAGGCCCAGGGCCCCGGCGAGCCGCCGGGCGGGGGCCGGGGCACGGCCCCCGTCCGCACCGTCCCCCCGCACGCCCCCGGCGTCCGCCTCCGCGAGCTCCTCCTGCCGCAGGAGGTGACGCGCGTTCTCCTCGGCCAGCTCGACCAGGCGGCGCTTGCGCCCCCGCTCGGGGACGCGAACCTCGAAGGGGCCGCTCCGTCGCATGGACAGGTACTCCTCGACGAGCTCCCGCTCGCCGAAGTCCGACCCGGCCAGCAGCTCGGCCGGGAGGTCGCCCTGCCGGAGGTAGAAGCCCTTGACGAGGGCCCCCACGACGCCGGCCTCGTCCTCGTCGGCGACGTTCCTCAGGTAGTGGACCTGCCGGCCCAGGAGCCGGCCCTCCCGCACCTTGAGGACCACCCCGCAGGCCGTCCCGTCCGCACGGGCGGTCCCCAGCACGTCCCGGTCCCCCCCGCGGAAGTCCACCGTCGTCCGCTGACGCTCCATGGACTCCAGGCCCGCCAGGACCTCCTTGAGCTCGGCGGCCCGCTCGAAGTCCAGCTCCTCGGCGGCCTCCTCCATCTTCCCGCGGACGTGCTCCTTGACCTCGCCGGTGTGGCCGGAGAGCACCCGGACGATCTCGTCGATCATCTCCCGGTACTCCTCGCGGCTCTGGTGGCCGGCGCACGGGGCCTCGCACCGGCCGATGTGGTAGTCGAGGCACGGGCGGTCGGGAAGCTCCTCCGGCATGTCGTAGTGGCAGCTCCGGACCGGGTAGATCTTCTTGATCATGCGCAGGGCGCTGCGCATGCGGCCCACGTCGGTGTACGGGCCGAAGTACCGGGACCCGTCGCGCTCGATGCGCCGGGTCACCAGGACGCGGGGGAACGGCTCCCCGAGCGTGACCTTGATGTAGGGGTAGCTCTTGTCGTCCCGGAGCTGGACGTTGAACCGGGGCCGGTGCTCCTTGATGAGGTTCCACTCCAGGAGGAGGGCCTCGGCCTCCGACTCCAGCACGAAGGTCTCGAAGGAGCGGATGCGGCGGACGAGCTCCCGGACCTTGACGCCCCGGCCGGCGTCGGCGTTGAAGTAGCTGCGGACCCGGGAGCGCAGGGACTTGGCCTTCCCCACGTAGAGCACCTCCCGGTCCTCGCCGCGGAAGACGTACACCCCCGGGCGGTCCGGAAGGTCGCCGGCCTCGTCACGCAGCTCCTCGATCGTCTCGCGCCGGTCCTTCACCATCTCCCGGAATGCCCCTGGGCGGCCGTCCCGCGGTCAGAAGATATGGTACCCCCGCGGCCGCCAGCGTTCCGGCGAGCACGAGGGCGTCGCCGGGGAGGCCGGCCACCGGCACCTCGGCCGAGAGCCACCCTCGCGCCAGGTGGCCGGCGGCCCCGCCCGCGAGGGCGGCGACCCCGATCCGGGCCACCCGTCCCAGCTCCGCGGCCCCGAAGAGGCCCCCGATCCTGCGGCCCAGCCCCCGCCACAGGAGGGCCAGGTTCAGCCAGTGCCCGGCCGCGCCCCCGGCCACCAGCCCGGCGACCGCCGCGGCGCCCCACCCCGCCGACCGCATCGCCAGCATGAGCCCGGCCCCGGCGCCCAGCCCCACGGCCACGGAGATCGCCGCGAGCTTCATGGGCGTCGCGGTGTCCTGCAGGGCGTGGAAGCCGCCGGCGAAGAGCTTCACGGAGCTCGACGCGACGAGCCCCAGGGCGTACGCCGCGAGGATCCCCGAGACCAGGGCCGTGCTGTCGGTCCCGAAGGCGCCGCGCTGGAAGAGGAGGTCCACGATCAGGTCGCCGAAGAGGATGAAGGCCACCGCCGACGGGAGCACGAACCACAGGATCTGGAAGAAGCCCTCCCG
>CAYZLN010000001.1:25983-28031 GCA_964479295.1 uncultured Gemmatimonadota bacterium | reverse complement strand
GGGAGCAGGCTCGCCAGCATCACGTCCGCCAGGCTGGAGACCTGGAAGATGCCCTGGCTGGAGATCACCGGCACGGCGTTCCGCACCACCCGCCGCAACGGGTCCCATCCCCAGTCCGCCGTCGGGACGAGGTCCCCCAGGAGGCGCTTCACCTCGGGGAGCTGGACGGCGAGCTGGAGCACGCTGCCGGCCAGCGTCGACCACGCCAGGACGTGGATCAGCGATTCCCAGCCGGCCCACTCGCCGACGAAGAGGCCGCCGATCTGGGCCAGGTTCCAGAGCACCGGGGCGGCGAAGGGGAGGAAGAACCGCCGGTGGCTGTTGAGCACCCCGAGGCTCCAGGCCGCCACGATCATCACGCCGGCCATCGGGAAGAGGATGCGCACGAGCGACGTGGCGAGCTCGGCCTCCGATCCGCTCCAGCCCGGAACGATCACCCGGGTCAGGAGCGGCGCCAGGAGGACCCCGAGGGCGCTCAGAACGCCGGCGAGCCCCACCACGACCCCCGCCACGGCCCGCGCCAGGCGACGCGCCTTCTCCTCGTCCCGCTCCAGGAGCGAGCTGTAGACCGGGACGAAGGACGCCGAGAGGGTGCCTTCCCCCAGCAGGTTCCGGATCACGTTGGGGATCCGGAGGGCGGCGTAGTAGGCCGAGATGGCCGGCCCCGTGCCGAAGAAGGCCCCCAGGACGACGTCGCGGGCGAAGCCGGAGAGCCGGCTGAGGAGCACGCCGCCGCCCACCGAGACGGCCGACCGGTCGGTGGACCTGGGGGACGCGCCGGCCGGGCCCGGGTCCGCGGGGGCGGCCGGCCCGCCGGCGTCGTCCCCGTCGCCGGCCGGCCCGTCCCTCCCGCGCTCCGTCACCGGGGCTCGGGAGGGCCGTCCTCCCCGGCGTCCTCCCCCCTGCCCTCGACGAGCGCGCGCACGAACTCGGTCTCCTCCCGGAGGCTCTCCAGGGACTCCGAGAGGTAGCGCACCTCCGCCTCCAGGGCCTCGAGCCGCTCCCGCTCCGGGGCCTCCTCCTCCCCCGAGGAGATGCGGTCGGCCAGCGCCTCGCCGACCCGGGAGTCGACCACGATGGCGACGATCGGGATCATCAGGGCGAGGACGACGACCAGGACCCAGAAGTTCATCCTGCGGTCCACCTCGGTGGGTCGAGCGCGCGTGGGCTCACGGGGCCGGGCCGGCGGCCGCGCCCGGGAGGCTCCGTCCGCGGGAGGCGACGCCCCCCGGCGGCACCGGCGATTCTACGGGCCGCGCGGGCCTCCGGCAACGCCGTGCGGCCGCTCGGTCTCCCGGGTGGCCCGCTCGACCAGGTCGACGAAGCCGGAGCCGTACCGCGCCAGGTAGTAGAAGGGGCTCAGCACCCGCTCCTGGGGCTCCCCGTCCGGATGGAGGTGGACGGCCGCCTTGCGGACCTGCCGGAGCAGGACCTCGTGGCGCTCCCGGACCCGGTCGTCCACGGCGTCCTCGAGCCCGTCGAGGGCCTCGAAGGCCCCGTGCCGGGCCGCCCCCACCGCCGACCGGATCCCCGGGAGCTCTCCGGCCACGGCGTCCTCGACCCGATCCATCGCGCCCGCCACCTCCCGGCGGGCCCCGTCCAGGGCCTCGTCCACCCCCGGGGGCCGGCCGGCGTCCGCGATCTCCCCGGCCAGCGACTCGCCGCCGTCGCGGAAGTCCTCCGGGCCGGCCCCGAGCTTGTCCAGCACCTTCCCCACCTTCGACTCGAGGACCACCCAGCTCCGGCGCGGCGCCACCCGGGGCGGCTCGACCCCCGCCCACGAGAAGAGCGGCTCGAGCTGGGCCCAGTACGCCAGCTCCGACGGCCCGAGGACGGTGGCCGCCGCCGGGAAGAGCCACGACTCGAGGACCGGACGGAGCTCGCCGGACGGGGACACCTGCTCCGGCCGCTCCGAGAGCACCCGCAGGACCTCCTTCCGCGACAGCCGCTCCCCGTCCCGTCCCACCGAGAAGCCGTCCCCGTCGCGCCTGTACAGCCGCCGTCGGCCGTCCGGGCCCTCGACGAAGACGGGCAGCCCCCCCGGCCGC
>CAYZLN010000001.1:20754-25883 GCA_964479295.1 uncultured Gemmatimonadota bacterium | reverse complement strand
CGCTCCGTCGTAGTCCCCCCGGCGCTCCACCACCGGGAGGCCGGCGTCGTCCATCATCGCCTCGAGCTCGTCCGGCTCGTACAGCCGGACCCGCTCCCGGTAGACCCGGTCCGGCCCGTCCGGGCCGCCGGGCTCGATCTCGATGCGCTTCGAGACCGCCCCGTCCTCGAGGGTGCGGACCTGCCGGACGGTCCGCCCGTCGACCTCGACGACGTCCTCCGGCACCAGCGTCCGTCGCACGTGGTCGGCGTGGAGGAAGTCGAGGAAGTGATGACCCCCCGGCCGGAGGACCCGCCGCACCTCGCGCAGCGCGCGGAGGTCGTCCCCGGGGTCGTCGAAGTAGCCGAAGGAGGTGAAGAACTGCGCCACGAGGCCGAAGGCCCCGTCGGACAGCGGCAGGCGGCGCATGTCGCCCCGGACGAGAGGCACCGCCCCGCGCGTCCGGCGGCGGGCCCGGGCCAGCAGCTCGCGGGAGAGGTCGACCCCCGTCGGGCGCCAGCCGGCCGAGCGCAGCGGAGCCAGGTGCCGCCCGCCCCCGCACGCCAGGTCGAGGACGCGCGTCCCCGGCTCGGCGGGGCAGAGCTCCCCCCGCAGGAGGGCGACGGCCCGCCGGGCCTCCTCCTCGTCGCGGTGGGGGTAGAGGGCCGCGTACGCGTCGCCGAACCACTCCCGGTACCAGGGCCGGTCGCGTCCGGTCATCCGCCCTTGTGGTAGGGCTCTCCGCGAAGGATCGTGCCCGCGCGGTAGATCTGCTCCGTCAGCACGAGCCGCGCCAGCTCGTGGGGCAGCGTCATGGGGGAGAGGGAGAGCCGGTGGTCCGCCCGGTCGAGCACCGCCGGGGCCAGCCCGTGGGCGCCGCCGAGGACGAACGCGGCCCCCGGCCGCCCGTAGGTGGCCATCCGGTCGAGATGCCGGGCCAGGCCGACCGACGTGAGGGCCTTCCCCTCCCGGGTCAGGGCGAAGACCCGGAGGCCCTCCGGGACGCGCCGCACGAGCTCCTCCGCCTCCCGGCTCCGGGCCCGTTCGGGGTCGTCCCCGTCGGCGGCGGAGACCTCGGTCACCTCGAGCCGGACGTACCGCCGGGCGCGCTCCTCGTACTCCTCGATCGCCCGCGCCAGGCCCGGGGTCCGGGGCGTGCCGACCGCGACCACCGCGAGCTTCATCGCCCCGCCTCACCGCGCCAGGACGGTGTCCCGCAGGAACGCCTCGTTGTCCGTGTGCGGATGGCTCCCGGTGTGGTGGAGGCCCCGGCTCTCCCGGCGGCGGCGCGCACACCGGACGATCAGCTCGGCCACGGTGACCATGAAGCCCACCTCCCGGGCGTGCATCAGGCCCAGCGCCGTTCCGTCCCGGGCGACGGGCCGCCGGGCCAGCCGGGCCAGCTCCCGTTCGGCCTCCTCGAGGCGCTCGTCCGACCGCACGATGCCCACCTTGTCCCACATCAGGTCCCGGACCGCCTCCTCCACCTCGCCCGGCGGGGCCCCGTCACGGCGGCCCGGCGGCTCGGCGGGAGGGCTGCCCTCCGGGGGCGCCAGCCCCCCGATCTCCCGCTCCAGCCGACGGGCGGCCCGGTGGGAGAAGACCACGGCCTCCAGCAGCGAGTTCGACGCCAGACGGTTGGCGCCGTGGACCCCCGTGCACGCCACCTCGCCCGCCGCGAACAGCCCCCTCACCGACGTGCGGCCGTCGTGGTCCGTGTAGACGCCCCCGCACTGGTAGTGGGCGGCCGGCACCACCGGGATCGGCTCCTCCGGGGCGGAGACGCCCCGGGCCCGGCAGGTCTCGAGGATGTGGGGGAACCGTTCCCCGAAGGTCGGCGCCGGGATCTCGGACGCGTCCAGCAGCACGTGCGGGTCGCCCGTGCGCTTCATCACCGCGTCGATGGCGCGGGCCGCGACGTCGCGGGGGGCCAGCGACCCGGCCGGATGCGCCTCCTCCATGAAGGGCCGGCCGTCGCGGGTCCTGAGCACGGCGCCCTCCCCCCGCACGGCCTCCGAGATCAGGAAGGCCTGCGAGCCCGCCGGGTAGAGGGCGGTCGGGTGGAACTGGACGAACTCCAGGTTGGCCGCCGCGGCGCCGACGTCCCGGGCGAGCGCCACCCCGTCCCCGGTGGCGATGGGAGGGTTCGTCGTGTGCCGGTAGATCCGGCCGCAGCCGCCGGTGGCCAGGAGAACGGCCCGGGCACGGATGTCGAGCCACTCCTCCTCCACGACGTCGAGGGCCAGGGCGCCGGCGCAGCGCGGGGCCCCGGTCCGGGGATCGGGCCCGGCGCGCAGCTCGCTCACGAAGTGGTCCTCGAGGAGGCGCACGGTCGGCGCCCCGGCCACGGCCCGGAGGAGGGACTGCTCGATCTCGCGACCCGTCAGGTCGCCCGCGTGCAGGATCCGGCGCCGGCTGTGGCCGCCCTCCCGGCCCAGCGACAGCCCGTCCTCCCCCCGGCTGAACTCCACCCCCCACTCCACCAGCTCCGCGACCCGTTCCGGGCCCTCCCGGACGAGGTCGTCGACCGTCCGGGTGTGACAGAGGCCGGCGCCCGCCAGCAGGGTGTCCCGCCGGTGGAGGGCCGGGTCGTCGTCCTCGCCCACCGCCGCGGCCACGCCGCCCTGGGCGTAGTTGGTGTTCGACTCGACCCGGTCCTTCTTCGTCAGCAGGAGGACGTCGGCGTACTCGGACGCCTTGAGGGTGAAGGTGAGGCCGGCGATCCCCGACCCCACCACCAGGATCTCGGTCTCCAGGGTCCTCACGTCCGCGTCCCCTTCCGCGAGTCTCCGCCGTCGACGTCCGCACGGGGTCTCCCCCCGCGGTCCGGACCCGGCACGACCCCCGTCAGGTCGGCCAGAAGGGCCGTCAGCCCGTCCCGACCCGCCTCCCAGACCAGCTCTTCGCGGGCGCACCAGAGCGGCACGTCCCCGGGGAGCGCGTCCCGGAGCTTCACGACGTCCTTGAGGGTCCCCACGACGCCCCGGTCGCCGGCCGCCGCGGCCATCTCGCGGAGGGCCTCGGGCCCGGGCTCCGCGTGATCGGAGAGCACCCATTCGATCTCCGGGCGGACGCCGATCGCGTCGAGCCGCGCGAGGAAGACCTCCGGATACATGATCGATGCCACGGCCACCGCCGGGTCCGCCGCGCTCCGGGCACCCGCGGCGCGGTTCGCGGCGGCCAGCCCCGCGGGTTGGAGCCGGCAGCGGGCGACCGCCGCGTCCGGGAACGCGCGGCCCAGCCACGAGGCCAGGCGCCGGGCCCGGCCCTCCGGCGCGGCGCGTCGGACGACCACCAGCGCGTCCGCCCGCCCGAGGGCGTGCCATCCCTCCCGGTACGGACCCGCCGGCAGGTGGCGGGCCCGGGAGGGACGCGCCCCGGCCGGGACGGCGACCACGTCGGCGTCCCGCCACAGGCGACGGTGCTGGAAGCCGCCGTCCACCACGGCCAGCTCGGCCCCGGCCCCGGCGGCGGCCTCCACCGCGGCGAGCCGGTCGCTCCCCCCGACCACCGGGACGCCCGGGGAGAGCTCCCGGTGGACCCGCATCTCGTCGTCGAACCCGTGCGTCACCACCGCCGTCGGCCCGCCGCGGCCGCCGCGGCGGGCCAGCGCGGCGGCGAGGGGCGTCTTCCCGCTCCCGCCGACGGTCAGGCCCCCGACCGAGATCACGGGCACCCGGGCCCGGGCCGGCCGCAGCACCCCGGCCGCCCAGGCGGCGTCCCGGAGCTCCGCGGCCGCCCGGAAGAGCCCCCCGGCCAGCCGGAGGAGCGGACCGGGCCCCTCGCGCCACGCCCGGCGGACCCGCCGCTCCCACCCGGGTCGGAGGTCCCGTCGGCGCCCCCCGGGCCCGCTCATCGACGCGCCCTCTTCGTCACGCCGGCCGCCCGCTCGGCGCGGCGGCGCTCCGTCTCCAGCGCGCGGGCCACCCGCCGCGTCCAGCCGTCGGCCTCCGCCGCGGCCCTGGGCGGCACCTCCAGGGCCTCCCCGCGCGCCACCCGGATCCCGGCCCCCGGGGCCGGCACCATGAAGCGGTCCCAGCTCCCGAGGCGACGGGACGCTGTGGCCGCGGCGGCCAGGGGCACCACCGGGAGCCCCGTCTCCGCCGCCGCCCGGACCGCGCCCGGCTTGCACTGCCGGTCGGGCCCCCGGGGGCCGTCGGGGGTGAAGGCCAGGGGCGTCCCGGCCCGGCCGGCCCGGACCATCCGCTGGAGCCCCGCGCCGCCGCCCCGGCTGCTCGAGCCCCGGGCGACCTCGTAGCCGAGGCGCCGGAGGACACGGGCCAGGATCTCGCCGTCCCGGTGTCGGCTGACCAGCGCCATGGCGCCCTGGCCCCGATGGAGGAGCGCCAGGGGGAGCAGGTGCTCGTGCCAGGCGACGTAGACCGCCGGCTCCAGGCGGACGGGAGGCCGGACGCCGCGCCACGTCGCGGCGTCGGCCGGACCGTCCGTCCCCTCCTCCTCGCCGCCCGCGTCCCGAAGCCTCCACGACCATGTCCGGGCGAGCCCCCGGGCCACGAGCCCGGCGGCCAGAGCCGCCGGGCCGACGGGCACCTTCAGCCGCACGGGCCGCTCACGTCGCGGCGCCCCGGCCCAGGAGCTCCTCCGCGTGGGCGGCCACCCGGTCGGCGCATCCCGGCTCGCCCAGGCGGCCGCGCACCTCGGCCAGCCCGGACGCCATCGCGCGCCGCTCGTCGCTCCCGGCGGTCAGGAGCGGCGCCGCCAGCCGGGCGAGCCGCCCGGGCTCGACCTCGTCCTGGATCAGCTCCGGCACCACGTCGCGCCCGGCCACGAGGTTCACCAGCGCGATCCGGTCCACGCTCACCAGCCGCCGCGCGATCCAGTGGGTCAGCGGATGCATGCGGTACGCGACCACCATCGGCACCCCGGCGAGAGCGAGCTGGAGCGTCACGGTCCCGGACTTCGTGAGCGCCGCGGAGGCCCGGGAGAGGGCCGTCTCCGGGGCGACCACCGACGCCCCGCCCCGCCCGCCCGCGTAGAGGTCCGCCGGGAGATCCGGCGCCCGGGCCACGAGGACGCGGAGGCCCGGCAGCTCGCGGCCGAGCCGGTCGGCGGCCTCCCGGAAGACCGGGAGCAGCCGGCGCACCTCCTGGGCCCTGGAGCCCGGGAAGAGGCCGAGGACCGGGCCCTCC
>CAYZLN010000001.1:0-20654 GCA_964479295.1 uncultured Gemmatimonadota bacterium | reverse complement strand
CGTCCCCGCCGCCACGCCCACACCTGCGGCGCGATGTAGTAGAGGCACGGGACGCCCTCGTCCCGCGCCCGGCAGGCAAGCGCCAGGTTGAAGCCGGGGTAGTCGATGGGGACGACCAGGTCGACGTCCTCCCGGGCCAGGAGGCGCCACACCCTCCACCGCACGCGCAGGAGGGACGGCAGGCTGCGGACCACCTCCGCGAAGCCCATGACGGCCAGGGTGTCCAGGTCGGCGATCAGGTCCACCCCGGCGCGCTCCATCCGGCTCCCCCCCAGCCCCACCAGCCGGACCCCGGGGATCCGCTCCCGGAGGCGGTCGGCCAGCCGGGCGCCGTGGAGGTCGCCCGAGCTCTCCCCGGCCGACAGGAGCACCGTCGTCCTCGCGTCGCTCACGGCCCTCCTCCGGGGGCGGGCGGCTCGGCCCGGGCCGCCCGGACCCCCCCGCCGCCCCGGAACGGTCCCGGCCCCTCCACGGCGGGGCGCGGGTCAGCCCACACTGTCGAGCACGAAGATGAGCACCAGCACCAGCACGAGGAGGAGCACCAGGCTGCGGGTCCGCAGCCCCTGCCGCTTCCTCGCGCCGAGACGCTTACGTTGCTCGCGGAGCTTCCACAGCGACATGGTGCGACCCCTCGATCTCCCGGGTGATGCGGAGCGCGATCTCCAGGGCGTCCCGTCCCTCCCGGGCCGAGACGACGGGCGCGTCGTCGCCCCTGAGGGCGTCCACGAACGACTCCAGCTCCAGGCGGAGCGGCTCCCGCCCGTCGCCGTGGATCGGCACCCTCTCGACCACGTCCGCGAGCGACCGTCCCGCGGCCGCCGGCCCGTCCCGCCCCTCCCCGGCCGGCGGCGCCCCGTCCCGACGGCGCAGGAACTCGCCGTCCCCGGCCGCCAGGTCCAGCCTGAGGTAGCCCGTCGGCTGGAAGACCCGCAGCACCCGCGTCGTCTCCTCCGACACGCGGCTCGCCGTGATCTCCGCCACCGCCCCGTCCTCGAAGACGAGACGCGCGTTGGCGATGTCGATCCGCGGCGTGAGCACCGGGGTCCCCACGGCGTGGAAAGAGTCGAGAGGGCTCTCCACCAGGCCGAGCACCAGGTCGATGTCGTGGATCATGAGGTCCAGCACGACCCCCACGTCGGTGCCCCGGGGGGCGAACGGCGCGAGGCGGAGCGACTCCAGGAACCGCGGCGCCTCCAGGTGCGGACGGGCTCCGCGGACGGCCGCGTTGTACCGCTCCACGTGGCCGACGGCCATGATCAGCCCCCGGCGCTCCGCCAGGTCGACGAGGTCGTCCGCCTCCTCGAGGGTCCCGGCGACGGGCTTCTCCACCAGGACGTGGCAGCCCGCCTCCAGCGCACTCCGGGCCACCGGGTGGTGCGCCGACGTGGGCACCGCGACCACCAGGGCGTCGACCCGGTCCACGAGGTCGTCCAGCGAGGCGAAGTGGCGGGTGCCCGTCTCCTCCCCGACCCGCCGCCCCCGCTCCCCGTCCGCGTCGTGGACGCCGCCGAGGCCGGTGCCGTCGAGCTCCGCCAGGATCCGGGCGTGCTCCCGTCCCAGCCGGCCCACGCCGGCGACGCCGACGGAGACGGGCGAAGCCGCCGGGCCCGCCCCGCTCACGTCGTGACGCCCCGCTCGCTGGCCCGGACGAACTCGATCATCTCGTCGACCTCGGCCGTGGTGTCGCCCGACTCCAGCTCGTCGAGGGCCCGGCCGAGGTGATCGTCCGACCGGAAGAGGGCGCGGTAGGCCCGCTTGAGCGCCCGGATGCGCTCGTCCCCGAACCCCCGGCGTCGCAGCCCCTCGGTGTTGATCCCGTACGCCGCGCACGGGTTCCCGGCCACGGTGACGTAGGGTGCGACGTCCTGCGGCAGGCGGGACCCCCCGCCCACGAATGCGTGGCGTCCGATGCGGACGAACTGGTGGATGGCGACGAGCCCGCCGACGATGGCCCGGTCGCCGATCTCCACGTGCCCCCCCATCGCCACCGAGTTGGCCAGGATCACCCCGTCGCCGAGGCGGCAGTCGTGGGCCACGTGGGCGTAGGCCATGACGAGGCACTCGCCGCCGACGACGGTCGTGCCCGAAGCCGCGGTCCCCCGGTTCAGGGTGGCGTACTCCCGGACGACCGTCCCGGGCCCCACCTCGAGCCAGGTCTCCTCGCCGGCGTACTTCTGGTCCTGGGGGTCGGTGCCGAGGACGGCGCCGTTGTGCAGCTCGCAGCCCCGGCCGATCCGGGTGTTCCGCTCCACGAGGACGTGCGGACCGACCTCGACGTCCTCCCCGAGGCGCACGCCCGGGCCCACCACGGCGTACGGGCCCACCGAGGCCGACGCGGCGACCTCGGCGCCGTCGTCGACGATGGCCGTCGGGTGGCGCAGGCCCGGCTCGGGGTCGAGGCCGGACGGCGCGTCGCGCCCCGTCCGCGGACCGGCGCCGCCGCTCATCGATCCATGACCCGCGCCAGGAGCTCGGCCTCCGTCACGACGTCCCCGTCCACCCGCCCCACCCCCCGCATGCGGCAGACCCGGCCCCGGAAGTGGGTCATCCGGAGCTCGAAGTAGAGGCTGTCGCCGGGGACCACCGGCCGCCTGAACTTCACGTCGTCCAGGGACATGAGGTAGACGACCTTGCTCTCCGGGTCGTCGAACTCGTTCATGAGGAGGAGCCCGCCGGCCTGGGCCATGGCCTCCACCACCAGCACCCCCGGCATGATCGGGTGCTCCGGGAAGTGGCCGGTGAAGAACGGCTCGTTGATGGTCACGTTCTTGAGGCCCACGATCCGCTCGCCGGCCTCGAACTCCACCACCCGGTCCACCAGGAGGAGCGGGTACCGGTGCGGCATGTACTCCAGGATGTCGTGGATGTCGAGGACGGGGCCCGCGTCGTCGGCGCCCGCCCCCTCCGCCTCCCGCAGGAGCCGGCGCGCGAGCGCGACGTTGCCACGGTGCCCCGGGCGACGGGCCACGACGTGGCCCCGGAAGCGTCGGCCCAGGAGGGCCAGGTCGCCGACGATGTCCGTGATCTTGTGTCGGACGAACTCGTCGGGGAAGCGCAGCTCCATCCCGCCGGCCTCGTCCCCGGGCCCCAGGACGATCGTGTTCTCGCGGCTGGCCCCCAGTGCCAGCCCCCGCTCCCGCAGCCCCTCCTTCCAGGCCTCGAGCCCGAAGGTGCGGGCCGGCGCCACCTCCCGGCGGAACGTCTCGCCGGTGCCCAGGGAGCTCGCGAACTGCCGCCCGATGGCGGGGTGCTCGAAGTCGATCTCGGCCGACACGCGCAGGCCGTCGTAGGGCAGCGCGGTGTAGCTGGACTCCCCCTCGTCCAGGCGGACGGGCTCGTCGAGCGCGAAGACCTCGGCCGGTTCCCCCTGCTCCACGACCCCGGCCTCCAGGATCGCCTCGCACCAGGGGCCGGCGCTACCGTCCAGGGCCGGAGGCTCGGGCCCGTCCACCCGGACCTCGGCGTTGTCGACCTCGAGGGCGGCCAGGGCCGCCAGGACGTGCTCCACGGTCCGGACCTCGGTCCCCTCGGCCCCCAGAACCGTCTCCCACTCGACCCCCGCGACGTGCTCGAGGGTCGCGGGGATCGGCGGGGCGTCCTCCAGGTCGGCGCGACGGAAGACGATCCCCGAGCCGGGCCCCGCCGGGGCGATCGCGGTCCGGACGTCCTCCCCGCTGTGAAGGCCGACGCCCGACCGGACCGCCGTTCCCCCCAGCGTCCGCTGCGCCGGGCCGCCCTCGCCGGTGCCGCTCATCCTCCCCTCCCCTCGAGATCCCGGACCACGCCCTCCAGCTCCCGGACACGGCTGCGCAGCTCGCGGAGCCGGAACGTCTCGGCGCTCGCGCGCATGGCCTCCCGGTGGGGACGCGCCGGATACCCGGAGTACGTCGCCCCCGCCGGCACGTCGCCGATCACGCCCGCCTGCGCGGCGACCCGGGCGCCGTCACCGATCGTCAGGTGCCCCGCGACCCCGGCCTGTCCCCCGAGCTGCACCTCGTCGCCGACGTCGACGCTGCCGGCCACGCCGACCTGGGCGACGATCATGCAGTCCTCGCCGATCCGGACGTTGTGGCCGATGTGGACGAGGTTGTCGATCTTCGTGCGGGCCCCGACCACGGTGTCCCGGAGGGCCCCCCGGTCGATCGTCACGTTGGCCCCCACCTCGACGTCGTCGCCGATCACGCATCGGCCCACCTGCGGGAAGCGCTCCGCCGCCTCGCCCTCCCCGGCGTAGCCGAAGCCCTCCGTGCCGAGCCGTGCGCCGGAGAGCACCCGGACACGGTCCCCCATGCGGACGCATCCCCGAACCGAGCAGCCGTCGTGGATCTCGCAGTCCCGTCCCACGCGGGCCCCTCCGTGGACCACGGTGTGGGCGCCGACGTGGGTCCCCCGCCCGACCTCCGCCCCGGCCTGGACGACGGCGTAGGCGCCGACCGAGACCTCCGGCCCGAGCTCCGCCCCGGGCCGGACCACCGCGGTGGCGTCGATGCCGTCCTCGCGGTCCTCCTCCGGCCGGAAGAGACGGACGAGGCGCCCGAAGGCGACCCGGGGGTCGGCGACCCGGATCACCGTGAGGTCGTCGCCGGGCAGGCGCAGGCCCTCCGGGGCGAGCACCACGGAGGGCGAGGAGCGCTCGAGGGCGCGGGCGTAGGGCTCGCCCACCACGAACGTCAGGTCGCCCTCCGCCGCGTCCTCCACGGCGGCGACGCCGTCCACCCTCCGCCCGTCCTCCCCCTCGACGCGCCCCTCGACGCGCTGGGCCAGCTCCGACGCGGTGATGCTATCCATGCGCTCTCCGTGGCTGCCGGGGCGCCCTCGCGCGGCGACGGACGACGCCGGGGGCCGGGTTCCGGCGCGGTCGACGGCGTCGGGGCCTCAGGACCCTCCCGGATCCGTTCCGCCGTCCCCCGCCCCCTGGTCCGCTTCGCGGGCCTGCAGCCGCTGGACGACCCTGTCCGTGATGTCGAGCCGGGGATCGGCGGCGAGCAGCCCCGAGGCCGCCGCGTCGAAGACCATGGAGTAACCCTGCTCGTCCCGGATCTCCTGGATGACGCTCCGCACCTCGTCGAGGATCGGGGCCAGCAGCTCCTGGCGGCGCTGGTTGGCCTTCTGCTCGAGCTCCTGGGCCCGCTGCTGGAGCTGCTGCTGCTTCTCGGCGATCTCCTGGCGGCGCTGCTCCCGCGCGCTCTCGCTGAGCACGTCCTCCCGCTGCTGGTACGCGCTCTGGAGCGAGTCGAGCTCGGACCGGAGCTGGTCGATCTCGCTCCTGTACTCCGACATCTCCTGCTGCCACTGCTTCCGGGCCTCGGTGGCGCCGGGCGCCTCCTGCAGGAGCTGCTGGGAATCGATGTAGACGTACTCGGCGTCGGACGGCGGTCCCCCCCCGTCCTGCTGCGCCGGGAGCCCCGCCGTCGTCGCGACGAGGAGAGCGGCGGCCGTCAGCCAGGCCTGGACGTGCGTGTGGCGCATCGCGCGGTACCTCCGGGTGAGTGGAGTCAGGGCTTCGTCGTGCGGGTGTTCCGGTCTCGGGGTCCGGGAGCGGGCCAGAAGGCGTCGGGCTTCCTAGAAGATGCGTCCGAACTTGAAGTGGAGCTGCCATCCGGGGTCGGGCCGCCCCAGGACGTCACGGCGGTCGAACCCGTACGCGTAGTCGATCCCCAGGGGGCCGAAGGGCGTCACCAGGCTCACCCCGGCGCCGGCGCCGACCAGCAGGTCGGTCGGATTGAACTGCGTGGCGGTCGACCAGACGTTGCCCGCGTCCACGAAGGAGTTCACCGTGATCTGCTGGCTGATCTTCGCGCCGAACCGGGCCGTCGTGGCGAAGTACGACCCGCCGAAGCGGTCGATGTCCGGCAGCTGCGACCCCGACTGCCGCGGCACGTGGCCCTGCGGGGTGATCGTCGCCTCCTCGTAGCCCCGCAGCTCGCGTCCCACCTGGGTGCCCCCCATGAAGAACCGCTCCCGGGGGAACGGGTTGTCGCCCAGGATGAACCCGCCGCGGAAGTCCAGGCCGGCGATGAACTGGATGGGGTTGGACTCGAAGCCCCCGCCGAGCTGGGCCACCGGCACGAACCACTCGCTCTCGAACTCGTACTTGCCGAAGTCGCCGTCCCCCCCGAGCGGACCGCCGGTGAACGACACGGAGGCCATGTTCCGGCTGCCGGCCACCGGGAACTGCCCCCCGCGCCGGGTGTCGCGCACCACGCGGAGGCTGAGGCTGCTCCGGGTGCCGTCGAGCAGGATGCCCCGCTCGGACGGATCGACGCCGAAGAGCTGCAGGTTCGACTGTCGGTCGTCGAAGATCGAGTACCCGAGGAAGACGCGGGTCGAGCGCAGCCCCGGAAAGGGCGTGCCGAACTCCAGCGACCCGCCCCGCTGGCGCCGCTCGCCCACCCCGAACGTCCGGAACTCGTCCCGGGAGTTCCGGAGCAGCACGGTGGCCGAGTGCCGGGACCCGAAGACCTGCGGGTCGGAGTACCTGAGCTCGATGTCCTGGGTCCGGGCGCCGAAGATCCAGCGGAAGCGCCCGCTCTTGGCCTGGCCGAAGAGGTTGGGCTGCTCGTAGCCGACGAAGCCGGCGAAGCCCGTGCCCGCCGACGCCGACATGCCGAAGTTCAGGTTCCCCGTCTGCTTCTCCTTCACCCGCAGCGTCACGTCCACGTCGCCGTCGTCGAGCGGCTGGATGTCGACGGCCTCCTGGGGCGGGAGCTGCTCGAAGAACCCGGTCGACTGGACGTTCCTCACGCTCTGCACCAGCCGCTCCTGGGAATAGATGTCGCCCGGGAGCAGCCCCAGCCGCTGCCGGATGATGCGGTCGTGGGTCTTGTCGTTGCCCACGATGTCGACGTACCGCAGGTACGCCGGCTCCCCCTCCTGGACGGTCCACGTCGCGCGCACCAGCCGGTCGCCCTCGACCGTCGAGTCGGCCGGGAGGCGCTCCACCGTCGGGACGACGCGCGCCCGGAGGTAGCCCGCGTTCCGGTACATCTCGTTCACGCTCGAGGTGCCGTCCCGGAAGGCCACCTCGTTGAACGCCGGCAGCTCGCCCGGCTGCCCGCCGTCCGCCGGGTCGGTGCCCTCGGGGAAGCGGGCCCGCAGGGCGTCCGACGGGAAGCGGCGGTTGCCGCGCACCACGAACTCCCGCATGCGGTACCGGGGCCCTTCGTCCACCTCGATCCGCACGCGCCCCTTCCCCGTGCTCCGGTCCACCATCACGGTGTCGTCCACCACGCTCATGTCGATGTAGCCGTGGCGGGCGTAGAAGTCGGGGAGCCGCTCCTGGACGTCGCGCTCGTACCGGTCCCGCTGCAGCTCACCGGACCGGAACCAGAAGAAGCCCTCCTCCCCGGTCCCCATCGCGCCCCGGAGCTCGCCGTCGGAGAAGGCCTCGTTGCCTTCGAACTCGATGCCCGCGAGGCTCAGCCGCGGGCCCTCGTCGACCCGGAAGACGAGCTGGTAGCCGTCCTCCGCCTCGGCGTAGGAGGTGTCCACCCGGGCCCGCGGCAACCCGGCGTTCGAGAGGAGGTCCCGGAGGACGCCCATCGCGCGGGTGACCTTGTCCGGGCTCAGCGGCTCGCCGTCCACCAGGCCCACGGTGTCGCGGACGGTCCCGGCGCCGACGCTCTGCAGCCCCCGGAACCGGTACGACGAGACGTAGGGCCGCTCCTCGACCACGACGTGGAGGACGGCCGTGTCGCCCTCGCTCACCAGGATGCGGACGTCGGCGAACTCCCCGAGGTCGAAGACCCGGTGGATGGCGTCCTGCACGTCGGGGAAGGAGATCTCCATCCCGGCCCGGAGGCCGCTCTGCTCGAGGATGCGGTCGGCCGACACCCGATCGTTCCCCCGCACCACCAGGCTGTCCACCGTCAGGGAGAGGCCCTGCTGGGGCGGCTGCGGGGTCTGCTGGGCCGCGAGAGGGACCGCCACGAGGAGGCCGAGGGCCGCGGCCACCGCGGCGACGGCGATCCGCCCGGGGCGGAGGGGGATCACGTGGCCGAGGACGGCGTCTTCGCCCGGAAGGCCAGGGACTCGGCGTCGTCCGCGACGTCGACCAGGATCTCGTCGCCCGGCGCGAACTCGGCCATCAGGATCTTCTCCGAGAGGGGGTCCTCGACGTAGCGCTGGATCGTCCGCTTCAGGGGCCGGGCCCCGAACTTCTTGTCGTACCCCTCCTCCACCATGAACTCGATCGCCTCGTCGGTGAGCTCGATGGTGAGCTCCTCCTCGGCGAGCCGCTCGTGCACGTCCCGCAGCAGGATGTGGACGATCTCGCCGATCTGCTCCTTGGAGAGCGGGTGGAAGACGATGATGTCGTCCAGCCGGTTCAGGAACTCCGGCTGGAAGGTGTTCTCGATCTCCTCCTCGACCTCCTCCTTGATGCGCTCGTAGTCCATGCGCCCGTCCTCCTCGGCGTGGAAGCCGAGGCCCCCGCCGGAGTGGATGTCCTGCGCCCCGACGTTGGACGTCATGATCACCACGGTGTTCCGGAAGTCGATCGTCCGGCCGTAGTTGTCCGTCAGCCGCCCCTCGTCGAGCACCTGGAGGAGGATGTTGAAGACGTCCGGGTGCGCCTTCTCGATCTCGTCCAGAAGCACCACGCTGTAGGGGCGGCGGCGGACCTCCTTGGTGAGCGTGCCGCTCTCCTCGTAGCCGACGTAGCCCGGCGGCGCCCCGATGAGGCGGCTGACCGAGAACTTCTCCATGTACTCCGACATGTCGACCCGGATCAGCGCCTGCTCGTCGGCGAAGAGGAACCGGGCGAGCTGGCGGGCGACCTCGGTCTTGCCGACCCCCGTGGGCCCGCAGAAGATGAAGCTTCCGATGGGCCGGTCCGGGTCCTTGAGCCCGGCCCGGGAGCGGCGGATCGCCCGGCTGATCGCCTCCACGGCCTCGTCCTGCCCGATGACGCGCTCGTGGATCTCATCCTCCATGCGGAGCAGCCGCTCGGTCTCGGCCTCCTGCAGCCGGGAGACCGGGATGCCCGTCCAGCGGGAGACGATGAACGCGATGTCCTCCTCGCCCACCACCGGACGGTGCTCCTTGCGGTCCTTCTCCCACTTCTCCCGGCGCCGCTTGATCTCCTCCTGGATCTCCTTCTCGCGGTCGCGGAGCTCGGCGGCCCGCTCGAAGTCCTGGTCGCGGATCGCGTCGTCCTTCTCGTCCCCGAGCTCCTCGAGCTGCTGCTGGAGCTCCTGGACCTCCGGGGGCGGCACCTGGGCGCCCAGCCGGGCCCGGGCCCCGGCCTCGTCGATGACGTCGATGGCCTTGTCCGGCAGGAAGCGGTCGGTGATGTACCGCTCCGAGAGCTTGCTGGCGGCCGCGAGCGACTCGTCCGGGATCTCGACCCGGTGGTGCTCCTCGTAGTGGCCCTTCAGCCCCTCGAGGATCTCCACCGTCTCCTCGACGGAGGGCGCGTCGATGATGACCGTCTGGAAGCGGCGCTCCAGGGCGCCGTCCTTCTCGATGTGCTTCCGGTACTCGCTCAGGGTCGACGCGCCCACGCACTGCAGCTCGCCCCGGGCCAGCGCGGGCTTCAGCATGTTGGAGGCGTCGATGGCGCCCTCGGCGGCGCCGGCGCCCACCAGCGTGTGGAGCTCGTCGATGAAGAGGATGACGCCCTCGTTCTCGGAGATCTCGCTGACGATCGCCTTCAGGCGCTCCTCGAACTGGCCCCGGTACTTGGTCCCGGCGATCACGGCGGCCATGTCCAGGGCCAGCACCCGGTGGTCCTGGAGGCTGTCGGGCACCTCGCCCTCGTCGATCTTCTGGGCCAGGCCCTCGACGATGGCGGTCTTGCCGACGCCGGGCTCCCCGATCAGCACGGGGTTGTTCTTCTTGCGCCGGGAGAGGACCTCCATGACGCGCTCGATCTCGTCGCCACGGCCGATGATGGGGTCGAGCTCGCCGTTGCCCGCGAGCTCGGTGAGGTCGCGGCAGAAGTGATCCAGCGCGGGGGTCTTCGACTTCTTCTCCCCCTTGGAGGAGGAAGAGCCGGACGACGAGGCAGGGGGGCCAGAGCTTGGCATCTCCGTTCCGAGCAGCTTCAGGGTTTCGGATCTGGCTTCGTCGAGGCCGATACCGAGCTCGTCGAGCACCTTCGCGGCGAGTCCCTTCTCCTCCCGCATCAGGCCCAGGAGGAGATGTTCGGTGCCGACGTAGCTGTGGTTCAGCTCCCGGGCCTCGGCCATGGCGTACTCGAGCACCTTCTTGGCCCGGGACGTGTAGGGCAGCTCGCCCACCGTGGCGGCCGCCTGTCCCTTACGTACCCGCTCCTCCACGAGCTGGTGCAACTCGTCGAGGTCCGCGGCCAGGTTCGTCAGCACCGCGGCCGCCACGCCCTCTCCTTCCCGGATCAGCCCGAGGAGGATGTGCTCCGTCCCCACGTAGTCGTGCTGGAGACGGATCGCCTCCTCGCGCGCCATGGCGAGGACTTTCCGGACGCGGTCCGTGAAGTTGTAGTTCATCTGACCTCGGACGGGACGAGCGCTCTGTCTATGTCGGGTCGCTGCCGGACGCCCCGGGGTCGGCGTCCCCGTCGGAGGCGTCCTCGTCGGCCTCCAGGGCTTCCCGTACGCGAGAGGCGCGATACCGGTTCGCGTCGGCCTCGTCGAGGCTGCGACCGGCCGCCTGCTCCAGGTGCGCCTGCTGGGCGAAGATCATGATGCGGTTCAGCGTCTCTACCCGGGGCGTTGGGAGAAGTTTCAGGCTGACCCCGAGCCTCACGCCCGACAGCAGGTTCATCAGCTCGTCGAGGGGGAGCCGGCGGGCGTGCCGGAGGATCCCGTACGCCCGGCCGACCTTGTCCTCGAGCACCGACGACGCCTCCTTCAGCAGCACCGACCGCGCTTGCTTCTCGTAGTGGATCACCTGGCCCGCGATCTGGCGGAGGTGGTCGACCAGGTCGTCCTCGCTCTTCCCGAGCGTCGTCTGGTTCGAGACCTGGAAGAAGTTGCCCACCACCTCCGACCCCTCGCCGTACATGCCCCGGTACGTCAGCCCCACCTGTGAGATCCCCTCGAGGACCTTCCGGATCTCGCGCGTCAGCACCAGGCCGGGCAGGTGCACCAGCACGGACGCCCGCAGCCCGGTGCCGACGTTGGTCGGGCACGACGTCAGGAAGCCGAAGTCGTGGTGGAAGGCGTACGGGAGCCGGTCGCCGATGCGCGTGTCCAGGGTGTCGACCTCGGCCCAGGCCGCCGAGAGCTGGAGCCCGTTCCGAAGCGTCTGCAGGCGGAGGTGGTCCTCCTCGTTGATCATCATGCCCAGGCTCCCCCGCCCCCCCGTGGCCAGGGCCGCCCCCTGCCGGGGCCCGTCGTCGCCGACGAGCTCGCGGCTGGCCAGGTGGCGTTCCACCAGCAGGTCCCGCTCGGGCCCGTCGAGGTCGTCCATCCGCAGGACCTCCGGGTCGTCGAGGACGTCCCCCTCCTCCAGGACCCCGCCCACGCGGTCGAGGACCTCCTCGCGGTCCTCCGTCCGCGCCCGGACGGCGAAGGGGTATCCCTGGAGGTTGCGGGCGAGCCGCACCCGGGTGGACAGGACGATGTCGTGGTCCTCCCCGCCGGGCTCGAGCCACTCCAGCCCGCGGCCGGACGCTGCGGACACGCCGGTCATTCGACCGTCTCCAGCTCCTCGATCTGGTCGCGCAGGTCGGCGGCCGTCTCGAAGTCCTCGACCTCCACGGCCCGCTCGAGGCGCCGCCGGAGACGGTCCAGCCGCGTCCGGCGGTCCTCGGCCTCGGAGGCGTCGCCGAGGTAGAGCTTCCCCACGTGCTGGGTGGAGCCGTGGATGCGCCGGATCAGCGCCTCGAGCTGGTCCTCGAAATGGGCCCAGCACTGGGCGCAGCCGAGCCGCCCGGTGCGGCGGAAGTCCTCGGGCGAGGTGCCGCAGTAGGGGCAGGCCTCGGACCCGGCGGGGAGCATGGACCCGGAGGCGCTCTTGCCGGCCTCGGCGACGAAGTCCGCCAGCGGGGCGTCGCCCACCGAGCCGCCTCCCGGCACCCCCTCCTCCTCGGCGCACGCGTCGCAGAGGTGGATGGTGTTCAGCTCACCCGACTCGATCTGGGTGAGGTGAACCTCCGCCTCGCTGTCCCCGCACTTGTCGCAC
The DNA here is from genome assembly GCA_964479295.1 of uncultured Gemmatimonadota bacterium. Classification (GTDB taxonomy): domain Bacteria; phylum Gemmatimonadota; class Gemmatimonadetes; order Palauibacterales; family Palauibacteraceae; genus CAYVFM01. The sequence continues at coordinate 8,549 of CAYZLN010000001.1, read as the reverse complement.
CGCATGGCGTGATCACCGAGCTGGAGTGGAAGCCGGGCCGCCCTCCCGGCGTGGATCCCCTTCTGCTCGTCCCCATTGTGCATACGACGGCGGCCGCCGCCTGATCCCTCGCCGTCGCGGACGGGCCCGGGCCGGGCGGGCGCACCTCAGCTCCCCCCCTCCGGGGCGACCGGCTCCAGGCTCCCCGCGGTGAGCCGCAGACGCCGCTTCGCCCTGGCCGCCAGCTCGCGGTTGTGGGTGACGAGCACCAGCGCGCTGGCATGGCCCCGGACCATCTCGAACAGCACCTCGTGGAGCCGGCCGCTGGTGTCGACGTCCAGGTTACCCGACGGCTCATCGGCCAGCAAGAGCGGCGGCTCGTTCGCCAGAGCCCGGGCCACCGCCACCCTCTGTTGCTCGCCCCCGGAGAGCTCCGAGGGCCGATGGTCCCGGCGCGGGGCCAGGCCGACCTGGTCCAGGAGCCCGAGCGCCCGCTCCCGGGCCCGCGCGACGGACGCCCCTCCGATGAGGCGGGGCACCATCACGTTCTCGAGGGCGCTGAAGTCGCGCAGGAGGTGGTGGAACTGGAAGACGAAGCCGACGTGCCGGTTCCGGAGCCGGGCGGTCTCGCGGTCGGACAGCCCTCCGAGCTCGCGTCCCCCGAGCCGGACGGTCCCGGCCGTCGGGCGGTCCAGCCCGCCGAGGAGGTGGAGCAGGGTCGACTTCCCGGCCCCGCTCGGGCCCACGATGGAGACGGTGTCGCCGGCCCGGATCGCCAGGTCGACCCCGCGGAGCACGTGGATCTCCTGCCCGTCCTCGTCCCCCTCGACGTCGGCGAACGTCCGGTGCAGGCCGCGGACCGCCGCCACCTCCGGGCGCTCCCCGCCGTCGGCCGACGGCGCGTCGGGCGCCGCGGCCGGTTCACTCATGCCGGATCGCCTCCACGGGCGTGAGGTCGGCCGCGCGGCCCGAGGGATAGAGGGTGGCGAGGAACGAGATCAGCACCGACGCGCCCAGGATCAGGCCCAGGTCGAGGGGCGCCAGCTCCACCGGCAGGTGGTCCACGAAGTAGACGTCGCCGGGGAGGTCGACGAACTGGTACCGGTGGAGGGCCCACGCGACCGCGCCGCCCATCACCGCCCCGATCGCGGTCCCGACGATCCCGATGACGGTCCCCTGGAGGACGAAGATCCGCCGGATCCCGCCCTCCGTGATGCCCATGGAGCGCAGGATCCCGATCTCCCGGGTCTTGTCGGTGACCATCATGATGAGGGTCGAGACGATGTTGAACGCCGCGACCAGGACGATGAGCAGGAGGATGACGGCCATGGCCAGCTTCTCGAGCTTCAGGGCCTCGAAGAGGCTGGCGTTCTGCTGCTGCCAGTCGTCGACCTGGAAGCGGTGGCCCAGCTCCTCCTGCAGCCGGCGCCCCACCTCCCCCGCCCTCCACGGGTCCGCCACGTTGAACTCCACCCCGGTCACCGCGTCGCCGAGGCCGAGGAACTCCTGGACCTCGGAGAGCTCGGCGAAGGTGAACTTCGTGTCGTACTGGTAGAGGCCCGTCTCGAAGATCCCCGTCACCCGGAACCGCGCCATCTGCGGCATCAGCCCCGTCGGCGTCAGCTCGGTGTTCTGCACCGAGATCACCGCCACCGTCTCGCCGGGGTAGAGCCCGAGCCGGTCCGCCAGCCGGCCGCCCACGACCAGGCCGGGCCGGTCGGACGCCGTGTCCTCCGACGGGAGCCGGCCGGCCACGAGCTGCTCGCCGAGCCGCCCCACCGCGAGCCCGGCCGAGTCCGACGGAAGCCCCCGGAGCACGGCGCCCTCGCTGTAGCTGGCGCTCCCGGCGTTCAGCCCCACCTCCGTGTAGACGAAGGGCGCGGCCCCGGTCACCGCCGGGTCGTCCCTGACCTCCTCGAGGACGGAGCGCCAGTCGTCCATCTGCACCTCCTGGCCGATCTCCAGCACCCGGCCGTGGGGCGTGGCGCCGAGGATCTTCCGCTGGAGGTCGTTCTGGAGGCCGGTCATGACGCCGATGACCACGATGAGGGCCATCACCCCCACCGCCACGCCGCCCACCGCGATGAGCGTGATCAGGGACATGAACCCGCCGCCCCGCCCGCCGGAGAGGTACCGGCGGGCCACGAACCACTCGAGCCCCAGCTCGCCCCGCTCGTCCGGAGGGCTCACGGGGCGTCCGCGTCCTCCTCCGGGCGGAGGAGGGGGAAGAGGATGACCTCCCGGATCGACTCGCACCCGCAGGCGAGCATGACCAGGCGGTCGACCCCGAGCCCGAGCCCGCCGGTCGGGGGGAGCCCGTACTCCAGGGCCCTGACGTAGTCCTCGTCGAAGCTCTGGGCCTCGAGGTCGCCGGCCCGCTGCCGCCGGACCTGCTCCCCGAAGCGGTCCCACTGGTCGAGGGGGTCGTTGAGCTCGCTGAAGGCGTTCACGAGCTCCATCCCGCCGGCCACCACCTCGAACCGCTCGGCGAGCCGGGGATCGTCCCGCTTCGGCTTGGCCAGCGGGCACATCTCGATCGGGTGGTCGTGGACGATCGTCGGGTCGCGCAGGCCGGGCTCGACCCGGGCGCCGAAGAGAGCGTCCACGAGCTGGGTCCGGGAGAGCTCGTCGGCGTCCTCCCGGCCCGCCTCCCGGGCCGCGTCGCGGAGCTCTCCGTCCTCCGCCTCGAGCGGGTCCAGCCCGGTGCCCCGCCGGAACGCCTCACGGTAGCCGACCCGCTCCCACGGCGGCTCGAAGTCGAGGACGTCGCCCTCGAACTCGATCTCCGTCCCCGCCGAGGCCCCCCGGAGCGCCGAGCTCACCATCTCCTCGGTCAGCTCCATCATCTCCCCGTAGTCCGCGAAGGCCTGGTACGCCTCGAGCATGGTGAACTCGGGGTTGTGCCTCCGGTCGACCCCCTCGTTCCGGAAGTCCTTGCCGATCTCGAACACGCGCTCGAGGTTCCCCACCAGGAGCCGCTTGAGGTAGAGCTCGTCCGCGATGCGGAGGTAGAGCTCGGTGTCGAGCGCGTTGTGGTACGTGGTGAAGGGACGGGCCGAGGCCCCGCCGTACACGGGCTGCAGGACCGGCGTCTCGACCTCGAGGAACCCCCGCTCCTCGAGGAACCCGCGCAGCTCGCGCACGAGGCGGCTCCGGAGGTGGAAGATCTCCCGGACCTCGGGGTTGACGGCCAGGTCGGCGTAGCGCTCGCGGTAGCGGGCCTCCGGGTCGGAGAAGGCGCCGTGGGCGACGCGCTCGCCCGACTCCGTCACCTCGTCCTTGCCGAGGGGGAGGGGGCGCAGCGTCTTGGAGAGGAGCTCGACCCGCTCGGCCCGGACCGTGACCTCGCCGGTCCGGGTCCGGAAGAGGGGGCCCTCCACCCCGACCCAGTCGCCCAGGTCGAGGTCGTCCATGAGCGCCTCGTCCTCCTCGTCCAGCAGGTCGCGCTTCAGGTAGACCTGCAGCCGCCCCGACCGGTCCTCCAGGTGGGCGAAGGCGCTGCCGCCCAGGTCCCGGTACGACCGGATCCGGCCCGCGACGCGCACCCGCGGGCCGTCGCCCTCCTCCCGGTCCTCCGGGTACAGCCCGAAGGCCTCCTCCAGCGCGTGCGAGCGCCGGAACCCGTAGCCGAACGGCTCGACGCCCCGCTCCCGGAGGCCCTGCAGGGTCGCGTACCGGTCCCGGACCGGCTTGGGGCGGTCGTCCGAGCTGTACCAGCACGCCCGGCACAGGCCGTCCCGGGCCCGGCCGACCTCGCGGCCGCACTCCGCGCACACGTCGGTCCCGCCGCCGTCGCCCCCGTCTCCCCCTCCGTGCACGCGCCCCGTCACTCCTCCCCGGCCCCGTTCTCCTTCAGGTACGCCTCGATGAACTCGTCGATCTCGCCGTCGAGCACCGACTCGACGTCCCCCGTCTCCACCTCGGTCCGGTGGTCCTTGACCATCTGGTAGGGGTGGAGGACGTACGAGCGGATCTGGCTCCCGAAGGCGATCTCCTTCTGGTTCTCGCGCAGCTCCTGCTTCTCCTGCTCCTGCTTCTCCTGCTCGCGCTGGTAGAGCGCCGCGCGCAGCATCTTCATCGCCTTCGAGCGGTTCTTGTGCTGGCTGCGCTCCTGCTGGCAGGAGACGACGATGCCGGTGGGCTCGTGCGTGATGCGCACCGCCGACTCGGTCTTGTTCACGTGCTGCCCGCCGGCGCCCGAGGCGCGGTAGGTGTCGATCCGGAGGTCGCCCTCGTCGATCTCGATCTCGATGTCCCGGTCGACCACGGGGTAGATGAAGACCGACGCGAAGGAGGTGTGCCTCCGGTTGTCGTTGTCGAAGGGGGAGATCCGGACCAGGCGGTGCACGCCCCGCTCGGCCGTCAGGTAGCCGTAGGGATGGTCCCCGCGGATCTCGAGGGTCGCCGACTTGATGCCGGCCTCCTCGGCCCGGACCACGTCCATCACCTCGACCTCGTAGCCGCGGGCCTCGGCCCAGCTCAGGTACATGCGCATGAGCATCTCGGCCCAGTCCTGCGACTCCACCCCGCCGGCGCCGGGCGTCACGGTGACCAGGGCGTCGCGGTGGGCGTCGGGGTGGCGGAGCATGCTGCGCAGCTCCAGGCGCTCGATCCCCCGCTCCACGGCCCGCAGCTCGGCGTCGATCTCGTCCGCCAGCTCGGCGTCGGGGTCCGCCTCCATCAGCTCGGTGAGCTCCAGGAGGTCGTCGACCTTCTCCGAGAGCTCGCTCCAGGGCTCCGTCCACTCCTTGAGCTCCTGGCTGCGGGCGATGACCGACCGCGCCTCCTCGGGGTCGTCCCAGAACCCCGGCCGGGCCATCTGCTGCTCGAGCTCCTCGATCTCCTCCGCCTTCACGTCCAGGTCAAAGATACCCCCGCAGCTCGTCGAGCCGGTCCCGGTGCTCCTCGAGCCTCTCGCGCTGCTCTGTGGCCTTCACCGTCGTCATGACGCCCTCCTGCTCTCGATCGTCGCGGTCCGTCTCGGCTCGGGCTCGCGGCGGCCGTCGCGCCGCCCCGCCGCACGGCCGTCCCATACCCCCGGCCACGGGCACCGTTCGCCCCCGGCGCCGCGCGCCGGCCCGGGGAGACGGGATCCGCCCGCGGCGGGGCCCGCCCCTCCGGCCCGGGCTCAGTCCTCGTCGTCCTTCTCCAGCAGCTCGAAGTCGATCTCGCGCGCCTCCCGGTCCACCCGGGCGACCTGCACGCGGACCCGGTCCCCGAGCTGGAACTTGCGGCGCTTCTTCCGGCCCAGCAGGGCGTGCTGCTCCTCGATGAAGACGTAGTAGTCGTCCGTGAGGGTCGAGACGTGCACGAGCCCCTCCACGTGGTACTCGTCCAGGAGGACGAAGAACCCGAAGGCCGTCACGCCGGCGATCGTGCCGTCGAACTCCTCGCCCACGTGCTGCTCCATGAACTCGATCTTCTTGAGGTCGACCGAGTCCCGCTCCGCCTCCTGGGCCACCCGCTCGCGGTCGGAGCAGTGCGCGGCGATCTGCTCGATCTCGCCCTCGTCCACCGAGCGGGCCTTCTCCGGGTCGTCGAGCCAGCGGGCCATCTGGCGGTGCACCACCAGGTCGGGGTACCGGCGGATCGGCGAAGTGAAGTGGGCGTAGGCGTCCGACGCCAGCCCGAAGTGCCCCACGTTCTCCGGGGAGTACACGGCCTTCTGCATGCTCCGCAGGGTGGCCGTGTTGACGAGCTGCTCCTGGGGGGTGTCCTCCATGGCCCGGACCATCTCCGCCAGGTCCTTCGGCGTCACGTTCCGGGTGGGCAGCGGATGGCCGAAGCTGGCGGCCAGCTCCCGGAGCTGCTGCATCTTCTCGTCGTCCGGCTCCTCGTGGACCCGGAAGGGGATGGGCACCTCCTCCTCGAGGGCCAGGTGGGCCACGGTCTCGTTGGCCAGGATCATCAGGTCCTCGATGAGCCGGTGCGTCGGGCGCCGGAGCACGCGCTGGATGTCCGTGGGCTCGCCCGCCTGGTTCAGCACCACCCGCGACTCCGGGAGGTCGAAGTCGATGCTGCCGCGGGCCTCCCGGCGCCCCCGGACGCCCTCGCTGATCTTCCTCAGCCGGCGGAGGGCCCGCACCAGCTCGTCGGGCCCGTCCCTCTCGCCCTCCGAGAGCTCGTGGGCCTCGTCGTACGAGAGCCTGTGGTCGCTGCGCACGACGCTCCGCACCACCCGGCTGTCCCGGAGGCCTCCGCCGCCGTCCATCCGGAAGACCACGGACATGGAGAGGCGGTCCTCGTCCGGGACGAGCGAGCACAGCCCGGCGGAGAGCGCCTCCGGAAGCATCGGGACGACCCGGTCCACCAGGTAGACGCTCGTCCCGCGCTCCAGCGCCTCCCGGTCCAGGTCGCTGCCCGGCCGGACGTAGAAGCCGACGTCGGCGATGTGGACCCCGACCTCGAACTCCCCCTCCCCGAGCTCGCGGACGGAGAGGGCGTCGTCGTGGTCCTCGGCGTCGGGCGGGTCGATGGTGAACGTGAGGACGTCCCGGAAGTCCTCACGGCCCTCCAGGTCCTCGGGCTGGATCCCCCAGTCGGCGGTGCGCTCGGCGTCCTCGACCACGGAGGGGGGGAACTCCAGCGGCAGCCCGTGGCCGTGGAGGATGGAGAGGACGTCGACCCCCGGCTCCCCGGGCCGGCCCAGCACCTCGCTCACCCGGCCCACCGGGTTCGGCTCCTCCTCGCCCCAGTCCATCACCTCGACGACGACGACGTCGCCGTCCTCCGCGCCGCCCCCGAAGTCCGGCGGCACGAAGAGGTCCTTGCGGATCTCGGGCTCCTGGGCCGTGACGAAGCCGTAGTTCCGCTTGCTGTGGTAGACGCCCACCACCTGGCTCCACGCGCGCCGCAGGACCCGGATGACGCGGCCCTGCGGGTTCTTGCCCGACGGCCGGCGCTCCACCCGGGCGACGACCACGTCCCCCTCCACGGCCGTCCCCAGGTGCCGCTCCGGGACGAAGACGTCGTCGTCGCCGGTCTCCGTGTTGACGAAGCCGTCCCCGCCCCGGGTGATCTGGAGCCGCCCCACGGCCAGGTTCAGCCGCTCCGGGACGGCGTACCGGCCCTTCCGCTGGCGGATGACGAGGCCCTGCTCCGCGAGCTCGGCGAGCGTCGCCTCGTAGGCTTCGCGCTCCGCGTCGGGCACCGCGAGCTCGTCGGCGAGCTCGTCGGCCGTGAGCGGGCGCGTCGACTCCTCGCGGAGGTAGTCGAGGATCTGCTGATCCATCGTCGGGGCGTCTGTCATGGCATCTCTGTGGGACGGATGAACACGTCGGACTCGAGGGGGGTGATCCCGGGGGGGCCCGGGCCGGACGTCGGCGGCCGGCTGGGCCGGGCCCGGCCCGCGTTCGGGGGGTGGACGCGCAAGATGCGCGCCTCACGCGCTCCTCAGAAGGACTCCGCCTCCTCCACCAGCATGACGGGGATCCCGTCGTCGATCTCGTACCGCAGCCGGCAGTCGTGGCAGAGGAGCTCCTCGTCCTCCTCGCGGTACTCGAGCTCCCCCTTGCACTTCGGACACACCAGAATGTCCAGCAGCTCGTCGTCCAGCGCCACCTTCAACCTCCCTTCCGGTCCGGCGCCTCCAGCCCGAGGCGCTCGAGCTCGCTCTTCTTCTTCCTCCACTTCGGCAGCACCTTGACCCGCAGATCGAGGTAGACCTTCCGGCCGACGAACGCCTCGATCCGCTCCCGCGCCGAGGTTCCGATCCGCCGGATCATCCGGCCTCCCTCGCCGATGACGATGCCCTTCTGCGACCCGCGCTCCACGAAGACGTCGGCCGCAATATAAAGCGGCTCCTCCGACTCGCGGTACTCCTCGACCGACACGGCGACGCAGTAGGGCACCTCCTCCTCCAGCTCCCGGAAGCAGGCCTCGTGGACGAAGTCGGCCGCGAACCTCCGGACCGGCGCGGTCGCGAGCTGGTCCTCCGGGTAGAGCGGCGGGGACGCCGGGAGGCGCCGGAGCACCTCGTCCCGCAGCCGCTCCACCCCCGTCCCCTCGGTGGCCACCGTTGCGACGACCGCCGTCCAGCCCGCGTCCGCGAACCGCTCCGCGAGCTCGTCCCGCCGGTCCCCGTCCACCCGGTCGGCCTTGTTGAGGGCGAGGACGTCGGCCTCCGGGTCCGGGGCCTCGAGCTCCAGGGCGGCCTCGACGCTCGGGCGGAACCCCGCGTCGACCACCCACGCCCGCACGTCGGCGTCGCGGAGCGCCCGGCGCGCGTCCGCCCGCATGACCTCGTGGAGCCGGTAGCGGGGCTCGACCAGGCCCGGCGTGTCGACGAAGATCGCCTGGTGGCCCTCGTCGGTGTAGATCGCCCGCAGCCGCCGCCGGGTCGTCTGCGGCCTGGCCGTGACGATGCTCAGATCGGCGCCGACGAGCCGGTTGAGGAGCGTGGACTTCCCGACGTTCGGGAGCCCCGCCAGAGCGCAGAAGCCCGCCCGGTGGCCGTCGCCCCGCCCCTCCGGGTCCGGGGCGCGGGCTCCGTCCTCCGGCCCGGGGGCCGCCGCGTCCGTGTCGGTTCGTTCGCTCATCCGGGCTCCCTCCGCGTGCGGCCCCGCCCGCCG